>JAHKKL010000016.1 GCA_020027635.1 Gammaproteobacteria bacterium | reverse complement strand
CGCCCTGATCGTCCTGCTGGCCAATATCCTGCTGCCGGCCCGGCAGCGCAGGAAAACGCTGGCTGATATCGCGCGCAGCGCACGCCGCGCGAGGAGAACCACATGACACCAAAACGCAAAAAACGCCTGATCCTGATCGGCATGATGGTCGCCGGTGTCGGCATCGCCATCGCCGTCGCGCTCAAGGCCTTCAACGAAAACCTGATGTTCTTCTACACCCCCAGCGCCGTGGCGGGCGGCGAGGCGCCCGCCGGACACCTGATCCGGGTCGGCGGTCTGGTCACGAAGGGCAGTCTCAAGCGCCAGCAGGACGGTCTGACCGTGGTCTTCGACATCACCGACTTTGCCGAGACCATCAAGGTACAGTACACCGGCATCCTGCCCGACCTGTTCCGCGAGGGACAGGGCATCGTGGCGCGGGGACGGCTGCAGGAGGGCAACCTGTTCATTGCCGAGGAAGTGCTCGCCAAGCACGACGAGAAATACATGCCGCCGGAAGTGGCCGATGCGCTAAAGACTGCTCACAAGAACGGCGCCGAAGGCGCCGCAACCGAAGGTACAAAACCATGATTCCTGAACTTGGTCATCTCGCCCTGATCCTGGCGCTTTCCCTGGCGCTAGTGCTCGCGATCTTTCCCATGATCGGCAGCCTCAACAATACCCCGGGCTGGATCGCCCTGGCGCGCCCTGCCGCCTGGGGACAGTTTTTCTTCATCGCCATCGCCTTCGGCTGCCTGGTCAGCTCCTTCCTGAACGACGATTTCTCGGTGGTCTACGTCGCCCAGAACGGCAACACCCTGCTGCCTCCCGTGTACAAGGTGTCCGCCGTCTGGGGCGCGCACGAAGGCTCGCTGCTGCTCTGGGTCTTCATCCTCAGCGGCTGGACGGTCGCCGTCTCGCTGCTGGCCCGCCACCTACCCGCCGTCGTGCTGGCGCGCGTGCTCTCCGTCATGGGTCTGGTGAGCATCGGCTTCCTCTCCTTCCTGCTGTTCACCTCCAATCCGTTCGCGCGGGTGTTCCCGGTTCCCCTGGAAGGCGGCGACCTGAACCCCCTGCTGCAGGATCCGGGACTGGCGATCCATCCGCCCATGCTCTACATGGGCTATGTCGGCATGTCGGTCGCCTTCAGCTTCGCCATCGCCGCCCTCATCGGCGGGAGGCTGGATGCGGCCTGGGCGCGCTGGTCGCGGCCGTGGACCACGGTGGCCTGGATGTTCCTCACCATCGGCATCACGCTCGGCAGCTGGTGGGCCTACAACGAACTGGGCTGGGGCGGCTGGTGGTTCTGGGACCCCGTTGAAAACGCCTCGTTCATGCCCTGGCTGGCGGCCACGGCGCTGATCCACTCGCTGGCGGTGACCGAAAAACGCGGCGCCTTCAAGCGCTGGACGGTTCTGCTCGCGCTGCTGGCCTTCTCGCTCAGTCTGCTTGGCACCTTCCTGGTGAGATCCGGCGTGCTGACCTCCGTGCATGCCTTCGCCTCGGATCCGGCCCGCGGACTCTTTATCCTGATTTTCCTGTGCATCGTCATCGGGGGTTCCCTGAGCCTCTATGCCGCGCGGGCACCGAGCGTCACCTCGGGCGGCAGATTCGATGGGTTCTCGCGCGAGACGCTGCTACTGGGAAACAACCTGTTGCTGGTGATCGTCACGGCCTTCGTCCTGCTGGGCACGCTCGCCCCCCTGATCTACGATGCCCTCGACTGGGGCAAGATCTCCGTGGGATTCCCCTGGTTCAACCGCATGTTCGTCATCTTTACCCCCTTCCTGGTCGTGCTCATGGGGATGGGACCGTTGACGCGCTGGAAGCACCAGGATCCGGCCGACCTCGCGCGGCAACTGCGCGTCGCACTGCTCATCAGCCTCGGCGGCGGCATCCTCGCCGCACTGCCACTCCTGCACGAGGGTTCGGTCTGGGCCGGTCTGGCGGTCATGCTCTCGCTGTGGATCGTCTGTTCGTTGCTGCTCAGCCTGCGCCAGCGGCTCCGCTACCGCAAAGGCCTGGCCGGGCTGTGGCAGGACCTGGGCGCAAAAGGCAGCGGCAGTTATTACGGCATGGTGGTGGCGCATTTCGGCGTGGCGGTCTTCATCATCGGCGTGACCTTCGTGATGCAGTATAACGTCGAGAAGGACATCCGCCTGTCGCCCGGGGAAAGCACCGAACTGGCCGGCTACACCCTGCGCTTTGACGGCGTGCAGGCCCGCCAGGGCCCGAATTACCGCGCCGATCGCGGCACCGTCCATATCCTGAAGGGCGAGCGGGAAATCGCCTTGCTGCAACCGGAGAAACGCGTCTACACGGTGCAAACCAAGCCGATGACCGAATCCGGCATCGATGTGGGATTTACCCGTGATATCTATGTCTCGCTGGGCGAAGGGCTCGGCAATGGCGACTGGAGCATGCGCCTCTACTACAAGCCCTTCATCCGCTGGATCTGGTTCGGCGGCCTGCTGATCGCCATCGGCGGACTGCTCGCGGCGAGCGACCGGCGTTACCGCATCGCGGTGCGTGACCGGGTGCCGGCATCCGCCGCGCTCGGCAATGACGGGCTGATCGCGAACGGAGGCTCGTGATGACACGCTATCTGCGCTACCTTGTGCCGCTCGCGATCTTCGCGCTGCTGGTCGCGCTTCTCTTCCGTGGCCTCAGCCTGGATCCGAAAATTGTGCCCTCGCCGCTGGTCGGCAAACCCATCCCGACGTTCACCCTCACGCGCCTGGATAACCCCGCCGTCACCATCAGCGACGCCGATTTCAAGGGGAAGGTCTCCCTGCTGAACGTGTGGGCGACGTGGTGCGTGTCCTGCCGGCGGGAACACGAGACGCTGGTGCAACTGGCGAAAACGGGGCAGGTCGAGATCTACGGACTGAACTACAAGGACAACCGCGAGGACGCCAATCGCTGGCTGGCGCAGCTCGGCAATCCCTATGTCGCCAATGCCTTCGACAGCGACGGACGGGTAGGCATCGACTGGGGCGTCTACGGTGCGCCGGAGACCTTCATCATCGACCGGGAGGGCATTATCCGCCACAAGCATATCGGCCCCCTCACCATCGAGATCCTCAACGAGGAAATTTTGCCGCTGGTCGCCAAACTGAAATCATGAACCCGATGAAACCGCTTATTCCGATACTGCTGTTGTCGCTGGTCATTGCCGCGGCCCCGCTGCCGGCCGCGGTCACGCTCGAGTCCTTCACCTTCCCCACCAAGGCGGAGGAGCAGCACTTCAAGGATCTCCTCGGTCAGTTGCGCTGCCTGGTATGCCAGAACGAGACACTGGCCGAGTCGGATGCCGATCTGGCCCACGACCTGCGCGCCGAGGTCTACGAGATAATGAAAAGCGGCAAGAACGACCAGGAGGTCATCGACTTCCTGGTCAAGCGCTATGGCGATTTCGTGCTTTACAAGCCTCCGGTGAAACCGTCCACCTATCTCATCTGGTACGGCCCGTTCGTGCTGCTGGCGATCGCCGCGCTGCTGCTCGTGCGCGCGGTGGGGCGGCAACGGCAGGTGCAGGAGCCGGAGATCTCCGCGGAGGAGCGCAAGCGGCTGGATCGACTACTCGGCGATGACGCCGGCAAGGGGAAGCAGGGATGAGCGTGTTCTGGGGACTGGTGGCCGTCATGATCATCATCGCGCTGTTGTTCACGGTGCCCTGGCTGCTGCGCGCGGGACGATCCCCGAAGTCGCGGCCGGATCTGGATACGCTCAATACCGAGGTCATCAAGGCGCAGCTGGCGGAACTGGAAACCGACCTCAAGACGGGCCGGCTGGATGAGAACCAGTACGCCGCCGCGCGCCACGACCTCGAGCGCGAACTGCTCGCCGATCTCTCGCCCGCGGCGACAGCGGCGAAACCCGCGCGCAGCGGCCAGTGGGCGGTACTGCTGCTGGTGGTTGCCATCCCCTTGATGGCGGTGGGACTGTATCAGCACCTCGGGTCGAAGGAAATCATCCCCTTGCTTGAGCAGGGCAATCCCACCCCCGCCACCACAGCCGCCGCCGGCTCGCCGGCCCAGCATGAGATGGGCGAGCAGTCGCTGGAGGAAATGGTCAACGTGCTGGCCGCGCGGTTGCAGGACAAACCCGACGACCTGCGCGGCTGGATCCTGCTGGCGAGGAGCTATGAAACCCTCAACCGCTACGCCGACGCCCTCGCCGCCTACGGCAACGCCCGCCGCCTCTCCGGCGACAACCCCGAGCTGCTGGCCGATTATGCCGATGCCCTGGTGATGGCGAACGGCGGCCGTTTCAACGACGAGGCGGCTGGACTGTTGCAAAAGGCGGTCGAGGCCCAGCCCGACAACGTCAAGGCCCTGTGGCTGATGGGCCACTGGAAGAACCAGCAGGGTTCGTATGCCGAGGCGCTGAATTACTGGCAGCGCGCCGCCGCCCTGCTCCCCGCGGGCAGCGAGGATACCACCGTGATCGCCGAGCAGATCAGCCAGGTGCAGCAACGGCTTGGGATCACACCCACCACGGTGGTGGCTGCCGCGCCGTCACCGGCCGCCGCGGGCGGCGCCGGCACGGCGGGCTCAGGCCATGCAATCACCGTCACGGTGGCGCTGGACCCGGCGCTCTCCGCCCAGGCCGCGCCCGAGTCCACCGTATTCATCTTCGCGCGCGCGGTCCAGGGTCCACGCATGCCGCTCGCGATCATGCGCCGCCAGGTCAAGGATCTCCCGGTCACGGTCACGCTGGATGACTCGCTTGCCATGTCGCCCGCCATGACCCTCTCGAATTTCGAGCAGGTCACGGTCGGCGCCCGCATCTCCGCGTCCGGCAACGCCATGCCGCAGAGCGGCGATCTGGAGGGATCGCAGTCCCCGGTCAGCGTCGCCAATCCCGGATCCGTCGCCATCACCATCGACCGCAAGGTTCCGTAACCCGGGAAGGCCGGCGCTTGCCGCCGGTGCTGCGGCCGCCCGAGTGGGTATTCCTTAACCAAATCGTGAACACGCACAGGCGTGGGGTGCGCCATGCGCACCGGGAATTTGCAGGCAACATAACGATGCGCACGGCGCACCCTTGCTGCTGAGAAATGCGGGTTAACCGGCTTGTCTTGATATCGATCAACTAGGCCGCGGATTGCTCAACTATAATTTTTAGTAACTACCGCAGCAGGCAGTATTTTTATCTAAAGGAGATTACCCATGGCCAAGAAACAAGCCAAGCAGGATGTTGAAATCAGCACGCGGAAAGGCGAACTTGCCGAGGCCAAACCCGCCCGTGCCGTGAGCCCGTTCGGGGAAATGGAGCGCCTGTTCGAGCAGTTCTTCGGGCGCAGTTGGCTGCGTCCTTTAGGCTGGGAAAGCCCCCTCTGGAGCGAGATGGCCAAGTCCATGGAAGTCCGTGTACCGAGCGTGGATATCATCGATCGCGAAGAGGAAGTCGTCGTGCGCGCCGAGATTCCCGGGATCGACAAGGAGAACCTGGAGGTATCGCTGAGTGACGACCGTCTGACCATCAAGGGCTCGACCCGGCAGGAGAAGGAGGAAAAAGAGGCCGGCGAATACACGCGCCGCGAACTGTCCCGGGGCAGTTTTACCCGGGTAATCACGCTACCCGCGAACGTCGATGGCGAGAAAGCCAAGGCGAGTTTCAAGGACGGGGTCCTGGAAATGACCTTGCCCAAGCTGAAACCGTCGAAACGCCTCAGAATCAACGTCCACTAACCGCCGCGTTGTTACCCTGAAAAGGCCGTTGCGGTCAGGGCGGACGGTGTCAAACAGCGCCCCTCACCGCCGTCGACCTCGTCGTGACGGCGACGGCGCGAACGTCACAACGGAACTGATCATACGATAAGCAGGAGGGGTTCCGGTCGTGAACGCAGCCATGATTACAGGCAGTACGTACCGGCCTCATGTCGCCGCGGGAGTCATGACGGTTTCTTGGCGATGGGTGCCGGATCGGGGCGCACGTTATCCTCTGGCAGGTTCCGGAGGTGCTGCAGGTGCCTGTCATAATGTTCAAAGGTAAATGCGGATGTACCTGGCTACCGGCGGGGCAGCGGGCTACGCTGACGGCACGTGTCGGGGGAGAGATTTGACCGTGGTCATTGCATTCCGGGCACAGAGCGTCAAAACTAGAAGTGGTCATAGAGGAGAATACTATGCAGATACCGTTACAGATCGTATTTCATAATATGGAACCTTCAGCCGCCGTTGAGACCAATATCCGCGAAAGGGCAAGCAAGCTGGAGCGTTTCTGCGAGAAGATCACCAGCCTCCGGGTCACTGTCGAAGCACCTCACAAACATCATCACAAGGGCAATATCTACCACGTCGCGGTCGACATCCTCGTCCCGGATGCCGAGATCGTGGTCAGCCGCAATCCGCATGAGAATCATGCCCACGAAGATGTGTATGTGGCGGTCCGGGATGCCTTCAACAGCGCACGGCGCAGGCTGGAGGACTACGAGGCGCGTCGCCGCGGCAAGGTCAAGAACCACCCGACGGCGAGACCGGTGCCTCAACAGGCGCCCTAGGGCCGAACGCCGTATCGCGTGATGTCGGCACGCGGCGGTGGCATTCATGTGGCGGCACTTCCCGCACGAGGCCGACATCGGCGTACACGGCAGCGGCGAGAGTCTGGAGCGTGCCTTTGAAGAAGCGGCCGTTGCCATGACGGCCGTCATAACCGATCCGGACAGCGTGGCGTGTCGGGAAACGGTGGCGGTGACTTGCGAGGCACCCGATCGGGAACTGCTGCTGGTCGACTGGCTGAATGCGCTGATCTATGAAATGGCGACCCGCCGCATGCTGTTCCGGCACTTCAAGGTCGAGTTCGAGGGTACGCGACTGCACGGAACCGCCTGCGGCGAGGCCATCGACCGGGCGCGCCACCAGCCCGCCACGGAGGTCAAGGGCGCCACCTACACGGCACTGACGTTATTCGAGGATCCCCCGGGCATGTGGCATGCCCAATGTGTCGTGGACGTCTAGACTTTCAGTATGAAACAGCCGCGAACGCACACACCACGCAGGGCATGGCCATGGACACCACGCAGCTGACCCGGGTCTCGGAATTCGAGTGGCGCGTCGAACCCCGGGGCGCCATGCGGGTCCCGGGCATCATCTTCGCCAGCGCGGAACTGATTCGCGCCATGGATGACAAGGTGCTCGAACAGGTCACCAACGTCGCCTCCCTGCCAGGCATCGTCAAGGCATCCTATGCCATGCCGGATGCCCATTGGGGATACGGCTTCCCCATCGGCGGCGTCGCCGCCTTCGACGCCGATCAGGACGGCGTGGTCTCCGCCGGCGGCGTCGGCTTCGACATCTCCTGCGGCGTGCGCACCCTGCTCACCGGACTCCAGCGCGCCGACATCGAACCGGTCAAGGAGCGCCTGGCCGATGCGCTCTACGGCAGCATCCCCGCCGGTCTCGGCAGCACCGGGCGCATACACCTCGATGAGTCCGGCATGGACGCCATGCTCGCGGGCGGCGCCCGCTGGGCGGTGAAGCGCGGCTGGGGCTATCGCGAAGACCTCGAGCGCATCGAGGAACAGGGCTGCATGGAAGGCGCGCAACCGCAGGCGGTGTCGGAGCGGGCCCGCAAACGCCAGCGCGACGAGATGGGTACGCTCGGCTCCGGCAACCACTACCTCGAGGTGCAGGAGGTCAGCGAGATCTTCGACCCCGACACGGCCACCGCCTTCGGCATCAGCCGGGGCGACATCGTGGTCAGCATCCACTGCGGCTCGCGCGGCCTCGGTCACCAGATCGGTACGGAATTCCTGAAATCGATGGTGATCAGCGCCCATCAGCATGGCCTCACCCTCCCCGACCGCGAACTGGCCTGCGCGCCGATCGACTCGGCGACTGGCCAGAGCTATCTCGGGGCGATGCGCGCCGCGATCAATTGCGCACTGGCCAACCGGCAGATCATCACCTACCTCACCCGCGAGGTGTTCGAGCGCGTCATTCCGGGCACGACACTCGATCTGCTCTACGACGTTTCACACAACACCTGCAAGGTGGAGGATCACCTCGTCGAAAGCCGTCCACGGCGGCTCTATGTACACCGCAAGGGCGCCACGCGGGCGTTCGGCCCCGGCCACCCGGAGCTGCCCGCGGAATTCCGCGACACCGGCCAGCCGGTGCTGATCGGCGGCTCCATGGGAACCGCCTCGCACATCCTCGCCGGCAATCGCGAATCCGAAACGAGCGCATTTTCCTCGGCCTGCCATGGCGCGGGACGCGCCATGAGCCGGCGCAGCGCCTACAAGACCTGGATGGGCCGGCAGGTCATCGATGACCTGCATGCGAAGGGCATTCTGATCCGCAGCCCGTCTTCGCGCGGCGTGGCCGAGGAAGCCCCGGGCGCTTACAAGGACGTCAATGACGTGGTCGATGCCGCGGATGCGGCCGGTCTGGCGCGCAAAGTGGCGAAACTCCGCCCGGTCATCTGCATCAAGGGCTAGGAGCCTGTCCGAGTATTCCGTGCGTAGCGCGGCGCGGGAATGGCGCGGCAGGAAATGAGCGGATTTTCCTGAATGTTATCCCTGGATGATCTTTATCAAGAAGAACCACCCTGCCCGATCCATACTATTATTATGAGGTGATTGATTTATCGATCTCGATCATTCCGGTACAAGGGAGTAGGCGAACAGAGCAGGGAGCCGGCGAAAGCGGGAACTCCCGCGGTTTGTCCCGTTAAGATGACACGGGGGCATGATGACACACTGGTGCGGGAAATATACCCCGATAAGAACACAGACATTCTGGTTAACATGATGATGACATCATCTTCCAAGCAGGAGGTATCATGTCCAAACCCTGGATTGTAGTAGCAGACCAAAGCAAGGCCCGAATTTTTACCGTCGATAACCCGCGCGGTCCGTTGCAGGAAGTCGAGGCGTTGGAACACCTGGAAGGACGCGAGCGCACCCAGGATCTGACCACGGATCTCCCGGGGCGCAGCTTTGACAGCAACGGCCTGGGCGGGCGCCACGCCATGGTGACACCGGCGGATCCCAAGGAGGTGGAGGCGATTCGTTTTGCCAAGCTAATCGCGGAACATGTGCGCTCGGGATGCACGCAAGGCCGATGCGACCGCCTGCTGCTGGTGGCGGGACCGCATTTTCTTGGCCTGCTGCGCGAGCACCTGAGTCCGATGAATGGCGTTGAAGTCACGGAGATCGGCAAGAACCTGGGACAGTACAGCAGCCACGAGATCCGCACACATCTGCCGGAGCGCCTGTGAGCAGGTCGCGTACCTGAGTACGATTGCTGCAACGCTATGCCGCCAGCCATGCGAAACCCGCAGCTCCTGTTTTCAAGGCAGTGCTTACATCGCACGCCCGAAATAGCCGCGTTCGGCGTCTTCCAGCAGTTTCTCGAACTGATCACCGCTCACCCGGACCACGGACTCATGGTCCCCGGCTTCGAAATACACTTCCGTCTCGGCAAGCAGGCTCTCGTCGACGTAGGTATCCACTCCCCAGGCCGTCCCTAATGGCGGAACGGCACCGGTCTCGCAATCGGGAAACAGGTCGGCGAGTTCCGCCTCGGACGCCACCGTGACGGCATGTCCGAACTGCTGGCGCAGCAGACCCATGTCGACATGCTCGGGGGACGGCACCACCACCATCAGGTAACGGCCGTCATCCCGGATGACGACGGCCTTGGCGAGCCGCATGCCCGGCACATGAGACTCTTCCGCCGTCTCCATGCTGCTGCCCGTATGCGGATGAGGGATAAGATCGTAACTTGCGTTGTGCTGGCTGAGAAATTCTTCAAGAGTAATTGACATGGCCATTTCAACACCTCCTCCTTTGCCCACCCCGGCCTTTTTCAGGGCGGCTCTGATCACTCGCCTCTGGCAAACATGCCGGGAAAATCGCCGGTTCACCGCGCTGATGCCACGCATCGCAGCCCGTTTTCCGGCTGCATTGCCCCATGACGCGCTTCACGGCCACCGACTGATTAAATCTTAGTTCACCCCCACCCTCCATGCATTGATGTGTATCAATATGGAATCAATCAGTTACGCGCGACCGGGCAGAGCACCGTGATGCCGCGACGACGGCGGTAACGCAGGGTGTATCGTCCTGGCGCGCCCTCAGACCGACGAGCGCTTACCCCATGTGGCGAATGGATTCGTGATCAGGGAGGCGTTGTAATAACGCGGGTCATCGGTTACCTCCGCCCCGATCCAGTCCGGCAGGAGGATGCGCTGGTCCGCCGCGGCAAGTTCCACTTCGGCGATGATCAGCCCGGCATTCTCGCCTTCGAACTCATCGACTTCCCAGAGCAGGCCCGCATGCTCGATGGTGTAGCGTGTTTTTTCGATGATCGGCTTTAGACAGAGGGTATCCAGCATCTCGTTGGCATCCTGCAGCGGGATGGGATATTCATACTCCGGGCGTGCCATGTTGACCGCCAGTCCCTTGATGGTGAGCACGCCCCTGCCTGCGCCCACCCTGACCCGGATATTGCGGCCGGGTTCCGTTGACAGGTAGCCCTGCCGGTAACGGATTCCCGTGCCCGATGTACGCCAGCCGTCATTCCTGACCAGGTACTTGCGTTCTATTTCCAGCGGCATCGCGGCTGATTCATTGCAACCCTGTTGAAAGTTACGGTAAAGTCTGTGCACTGAAGCAGTCATCACACCCGTGGTGTATGACGTATAAATATATAAGCGTTTCCAGATATACCTCCCTGCCAGTCTGCCCGGGGATGGAGACGCCGGTCAAGAGGAGCATGAAGAGCATGAAGTTATTCCCCGAGATGAAACTGTCCGGTCTGCGCAACGTACTGCATAACAGACAGCTGGTAAAAGACGTACGGCAGGATCGGCAGACCGATATTACCAAGAACGTGGAACGGGTCGTCGACGTCATCGACGGCAGAATACGGCTGGTCAGCGGTTACAAGAAAAAACTCCAGAACGTCATCAGAAATTCCCTCGAGTTCACCGACGCCCTGATCGACCGCTTCCCCCGGGCAATCGAGATCAGCAGCAGAACCTTTGTCTCCGACCCCTACGTCAATGCCTTTTTTTCGAACACCCGGGATGTGCAAACAATCTTCTCGCGAAGCTCCGAAATACGGGAGTTCATGGAAGATTACGCCAACGGCGAGGTAGCGCACTGCTGCGCGCTGTTGTGCATGCACAAGACGGAAAAAACCGTGCTGGGTGTTGAACTCGCCGGGGATACCCTGAGGAAGGACGTGAAACAGACTGCGGTAAACTTTACGGATCACCGGATTTATTCACCGGCGCCAACCGAAACGGAAACGCGCCAGGGGCTGAAACAATGTCTCTTCGAGGGTCTTGTCACCAATACTCTGGAACGTGTCGTACAACTCAAGCTGTCAAACCAGCGCCTGCAACACGAACGCCAGATGCTGCAGGCAAGACTGCGGCACGCCCAGTACCTGCTCGGCCGGCAAGCAGGCCGCCCGGCAAGCGAGGCAGACCGCAAGCGCGAAATCGAAGAAACACAATTGAAGCTGGAAAGGACCGAGGAGGACTTGAGGAAAATCCACCTGGCGACGCCGCAGGTAAGTCTTGAGCAGGTGGTCGAGGTATTCAGCAGTCCGGAGAAGTTCGTCCGGCTGCAAGAATCAACACTCAGGCTGAACAAGATGGGAATCAAGATCGATGAGTCGACAAGTCAGCCCTGCAATACCCTCAAGCTGACCGAAGTCAGCATCGGTGATCAACAGCCCCGCGTCGTCACCCTGGCCAATTTCCCGCGGGACGAATTTCTATCCCGGCCGTTCGCCTTTACCCCGGAGATCTCGATACCCTTCATCACGATGTGATCATCGCCGGCACGACCCGCCGCTTCACGCCGGTGCGGTCGGTCGCCCCTTCACGGCAATAAAACGGATCCCCGGTGCCGCGCATGCGCCTTCATCCGGCATAGGGCGTAGCGCAGCCGTGTCATCATCGGCCGGCCTAAAGACATCAACGTCCCGGCCGGTCGCACGGACACGTTTCCGCATCGGTCCCGCCGCCCGCCAGCCAACGGATCGCCTCCTCTTGTCAGGGCATAGTTGATATACTCCAGGCTGGCACCATCAGACGATTCCGACAATGGATAAGACCCTGGCAAGCATCCAGAATCCGGCTCCGGCGAGCGACGCTGGAAGCGAGCACGAACCCCCACACAGAAAGACCCTGGCATCCGCCAGGGCACCGGACGCGAAAACTGCAGGTCCAGCCGGCACAGCGCAGTCTGCCGTCATCAACATCGACGCCCCCGAGCTTTATCTCAACCGGGAACTGACGTGGCTGGAATTCAACCGCCGCGTGCTGCACATGGCCGCCGACGAGCAAACACCCCTGCTGGAGCGCGTCAAGTTCCTGGCCATCGTCAGCGGCAATCTGGATGAATTTTTCATGAAACGCATCGGCGGGCTGAAGCAGCAGATCGCCGCCGGCATCAACACGCTGACCGTCGATGGGCGCACGCCCATGGAGCAGATGCGGTTGAGCCAGGTCATGGTACGTGAACTGCACCGCGAGCAGAACCAGATCTTCTACCAGCTGCTCGAACTGCTTGACGCGAAGGGCATACGCCTCATCAAGTACACCGAGCTCTCGGACAAGGAACGGGAAGATCTCCGCGAGCAATTCATCAACAACATCTTTCCCCTGCTGACGCCGCTCGCCATGGATCCGGGACATCCCTTCCCGTTCATCTCGAACATGGCACTGAACCTGCTCGTGACACTGTGTTATCCGGGCAGCAGCGGCAGTCACTATGCCCGCGTCAAGGTGCCCATGATCAAGGATATCGCGCCGCGCTTCGTGACCGTCGGCAACAGCACCACCTTCGTCAAGCTCGATGATCTCATTTCCAACAACCTGGACCTGCTTTTTCCGGGGATGCAGATCATGTCCTGCGAGCTCTTCCGGGTGACGCGCAATGCCATCGTCGAAATCGAGGAAGAGGAGGCGGATGACCTGCTGGCGATGATCGAGACCGAGTTGCGCGATCGCCATTTCGCACCCATCGTCCGCCTGCAGGTCGACAAGGGCATGAACCCGATCAACCGGGGCATGCTGGCCGCGGAACTCGGTCTGAACGAAGAAGCCGATGTGTTCGAAGACGAGGTGATGATGGGCATGCGCGACCTGTTCGAGATCGCTGGCCTGGATATACCCGAATTTCATGACCCGCCGCACAAGCCGGTAGACCATCACCGGCTGGCGCACGATACCCGCAACATCTTCCATATCATCCGCGAGCGTGGCGCCCTGCTGCTGCAGCACCCCTACGAGTCGTTCAGCACCAGCGTCGAGCGGTTCCTGCGCACGGCGAGCGAGGATCCCAAGGTGCTGGCGATAAAGATGACGCTCTACCGCACCTCCGCGGAAAGCAATACCGTCGAATCGCTCATCAAGGCCGCGCGCAACGGCAAGCAGGTCGCGGTACTGGTTGAACTCAAGGCACGCTTCGACGAGGCCGCCAATATCCGCTGGGCACGGCGCATGGAACAGGCCGGCATTCACGTCACCTACGGCGTGGTC
>JAHKKL010000167.1 GCA_020027635.1 Gammaproteobacteria bacterium | reverse complement strand
CCGCAACGGCAGGCGCCGGGGTTGCGGCGGTTTCCTGCGCGGCGGCCTGCTGCGCGCGCTCGATTAGCCGTTCGGCCTTCTCGCGACTGATCACGCCCTCCTCGACCAGCATGTCGATCAGGTTGATGGTGGTCGCGCGCAGCCTGAGCAGTTCGGCCTGTTCATCCGCGGCGGCGGTGGCGACAAGCAGCAGCAGTGAAACGGCACATGCCGGTTTCGTCATTCGCTTAATCATGGTCGATTCCTGAAAAGCTACATCAACGCTCGCGGGCTAGAGTCGCGCCGTGATGCGCAACTTGATCGGCATGGGCAGGTCCGGCGGCGGCGCGGCAGACACTCGCGGCAAGGCCGACATGGCGTTCTCGATCCTGTCATCCACGGCGTTGTTTCCCGTCGAGCCGGCCAGCTCGGTACGCTGGATCGAGCCGTCGAACGCGACCCATACCTTGAGCACGACCGAGTACTCAAGGCGACGGATCGTATCGTCCGTGTACAGTGCCTGCTGGATCAGTTTCTGCACCTTGCCGGCGAAACGCGTCAGCGGATCCCCGGCACCGCCGAGCAGCCCGCGGCCGCCCTTGCGCCCGATCAAGCCGAAGCTGTCCGAACCGGCGCCACCCTCGGCATCCAGCCCGAGGTCCTCGCCCGCCGATTCATCGCTGGCCTCATCCGGCAGTTCATCGGGTGCATCCGGCTCCGGTATTTCCACCTTTTCCTGTTCGATCTCGGGTTCCGGCGGCTTCTGCTCGATCTGCGGCGGCGGCGGGGGCGGCGCCAGCAGAGTGATGGTCTGGATTTTCCGTTCCGCCTTGACCGGTTCGGCGTCCATGAACTTGCTGATCATGATGGCCGCGCCGACGCCCACGCTGGCGATGAACAGCAGCGCGAAAAAACCGGGCAGGAACCTGCGGAAATAGTGCTTTCGTTTCATGCCGGCATTCCCTTTCCCGTGCCTATCCCACCGACACGCGCTCACTTCACCAGTTGCTGGGCCACCAGTCCAAGCTGCGTGATCTCCAGCCGGCCGAGGAGGTCGAGCACATCCATGACGCGCTGATAGGCGATCTGCGCATCCGCCTTCAGCACCACCGGCAGCGCCGGGTTGACCGCCTTGTACTGGCGCAGCGTCGCTTCCAGCTGCTCGAGCGTCACCGGATAGGTATCCAGGTAGATCGTGCCGTCATCGGTGATGGTTATCGCCTTGGTCTGCGGCTTGTGCAGGCTGGGCGCGCTGCTCGCCTTGGGCAGGTTCACGGAAATACCCTGCACCGTGGCCGTGGTCATGATGATGAACATCACCAGCAGCACATAGGCCAGATCGAGCATCGGGGTGATGTTGATCTCGTCATAGGGTTCGTTTTCGGCTTGCGCTTTCATGACAGAGCTCCGGAGTTAGCGGTGTTGTTCGGCTATCCGGGTGACGAATTCGTCCACGAACACATGCATGTCCGCGACGATGTCCTTGATGCGCGAGCCCAGGTAGTTGTAGCCGAACAGGGACGGGATGGCGACGGCCAAGCCGGCGACGGTCGCGAGCAGCGCGGCGGCAATGCCCGGCGCGATGGCGTTGATATTCACGTCGCCGGCGGCGGCGATCGATGCGAAAGTGATCATGACGCCCACCACGGTCCCCAGCAGGCCGAGGAACGGCCCGCCGCTGATGGCGATGGTCAGCAGCACCATCTGGGCGTTGAGGCGCTGGGTCTCGCGCACCAGGGTACCGTCCATGGTGGCGCGGATGGCGTCGATCGCCTGCGGCGAAAGCGACGGGTCGCACGCCTGCGCGCCCGCCGCCTTGGGCATGCGCTGTTCCATCTGCTGCACCCCGCTGTGGTAGATGCGATAGAGGGTCGAGCTCTGGAAATGATCGTGCCGGCCGGACAGCGCCAGCAGCAGCGGCGACTCCTGCAGTTCCTCGGCCGCCTCGTCCTCCTCGGCATCCAGGCTGCCGACATCCTGGCTGCCGAGACGCTCGAAATGCCTCAGGAACAGGACGTTGTCGCGCCGCACGCGCAGGATGGTCAGTCCCTTCGAGGCCATCACCACCCAACTAATCGCCGCCATCATGACAAGGACCACGATCACCACCCAGCCATCCACGGTGACATTTCGCATGGTGATGGCGAAGTAGCTGACGCCCCCGCCGCCGGCGTCCTTCTGGCCGTCCTCGCCGTAGACCATCAGTTTCGCGCCCGGCCCCTCGCTCGCCGCGAGCCTGATCCAGTCGGGGGAGCGCGCCACCTTCGAGATCCCCAGCTCATCGAGTTCGCCGGTGAAGCCCCCTGGCCCCGCCGCCGACCGGCCTACGGTGATGGCCGGTGAAAACGCCGTGATCGCTCCGTCGACCGCGGCGGCCTGGACCCCGTTCAGGTAAAGCGTCATGCCCTTCGCCGTCACCACCAGCGCAACATGCTGCCACTCCCCGGGGGTCAACATTGGGCCTGCCGGCGTCTGCAAGATATTCCCGGTGCCGTCATGGTAGGCGGCGGCGAGCGTGGTGCCCTCAATGGCGAGCCGCAGCAGCTTGTCGGCTTCGCGGCCTTCGAACAGCACGGCCGCCGTTTGCGGCTGGTCGATCTTCACCCAGGTCGAGAGCGTCCAGCCGATCTGCGGATCGATCGAGAGCACCGACGTCGGGGCAATTTCGAGGGACTCACTGCCGGTGAAGCCGGCGCCGGCGCCGATCAAGGCCGCGCTCACCGGTTGCGCGGTGAACACGGCGGGTTTGGTGCCATAGGCCGTCGCGTCAACCGGCGCCGTACCCTCCGCACTGAAGTGGTAGACCAGCGCCTGTTCGGCGTCATAGATGCTGCCGTTTTCCTCGCCCGCCACCGCGGCGGCGTTGCCGTAGTACATCCAGAACGTGTTAGGGCTCCCTCCCGCAAGGCTCGGCAGCTGTACCCAGACGAGCGCCATCTCGTTGACGGGATCGAAGCTTTCGATCCGGTATTTCAACGGCGTCTTGTCATCGCCGGCGACGAAACGCAGATCTTCGCCTTTCGGCTGGGTGTCGAGGAAATAGCCGAAATTACCGGCATGCAGGCGCACCAGGACCGGGACATCCGTCAGTGTGCCGGCAATATCGCCACCGGCAGGCGAGGTATCGACGGTCAGCTGTTTGCGGAAGTTCCAGTCATCTTGCCACCAAGCCTGGGCGGTCAGGGAGGTCAGCAAGAGGACGGGCAACAAGAGGAAACGCATTGGAATGAACCATGCCGATATACGAGGCGGCATTATTGCGCATCAATGTTGCAGTTCTATGACAGTCCGCGTTCAGAATACTCCGGGGTTAAGGCGCATTTCTCACCGGGCGGCGAAACGACATCGGGTGTATTGTTTATGAGGGTGTAGAAATTGGCGCTGGCCTTCACGCCGATACGCTGCAGGATTTTCTCCTGGCGGTGGAGCGGCAGCGCATCCTGATACCTGGCCACGGTGACATGCGCCAGCAAGCACGGCCTCGCCCCCGACAAACGGACGACCATCCCGAGCAGAGAACCCAGGAACCGCGCCTCCGACCTCCTTGGTCTCGAGCCAGGAACGGCTCGGGGGTAAAGGTATAGCTCTCCCGGTGGGCGCGCGCGGCAAGGGTTGGCGTCTCGCTCACACCGCGAGCGTGCCGATGGCCGCGGTCAGGAAACGGTCCACCCAGGGAGCGAGGACGGCCGCCAGCGTCCAAACCCAGAGCGCCGTAACCGCGCCGGCGAACACGTCCATCGTGTAGTGGGCGCGCAGCACGAACACGGTGGCGACTTCGAAGAGCGCGATGGCGGCGCCCGCGACCGCCGCGGCGGCTCCACCGTAGTGGCCGAGCTCGAGGCAGCCGTACACCGCGATGGCGGTATGGCCCGAGAAGAAGAGATCGGTCGAGACCCCGTAGGTGACGAACAGCGACGGGAAACCCGGATAGCGCCAGATCATGCCCTCCGGGCACGGCAGCGCGCACACTCCCTGGCAGCCCTGGCGCAGCACGAACAGGATGAAGAGGCCCAGGAACGGGCGGATGCTCGGCCCGAGGATCGCGTGCGCGAAGATGAAGAGGCCGAGGGCATCGATCAGGAGCGAGCTCGCGATAAGGAGCGCGTTGGCCCAGTGCGCGTGGCGGGTGAAGAAGGCGTGGAGCGGCGCGGTGAGGTCGAGGATGCCGTCGCTGATCCTCCCTTCGGGAAAGGAGCGCTTGCCGATCAGGGCCTGGCTCCAGTACCAGGCTCCGAGGGCGGCGACGATCAGCACCACGCGCGGGAGCCATGCCGGGACGCTCATCGGGTGTCCTCCGCATCACGCATCGGGGGCCAGACGCAGCAGCTCGGCCAGCTCGGCGGCCAGCTCCCGGTGTCGCGCCGCGAGCCGGCGCGGCCTCCCTGGATCGGCGGCGTAGCGCGCGAAGGCGAGCCCCTCGCGGCCCGCACGGTGAAGCCGCTCGCGCCAGGCGAGGGCGAAGAAGCCGGAGGGCACGAGCGTCACCAGAAACACGGCCAGCATCCTGCCACCCCCCAGTGCGTAAACCATAAAGCCCTCGGCGATCCAGGCGAGGGGGAAGAACAGGAACCCGGCGGCGATCTTGTCGGTGGCCTCCTCCTCGTCGGTGCGGTTCATCAGGCGGACCACGGCGGCGGTCAGCCGGTAGGGAATGGCGTGCAGGATCATCCCGATCAGCGCCAGCGGCAGCCCCAGGAGAATGGAAAGTCCCTCGCGCGCGGCGAACCGCAGGACGACGGCGGCCGGATAGGAGCGGGAGAGTTGCGCGAGCGTCATACCCTCCGCCTCCAGGTCCCGCGCGAACTCCTCGATGCGCGTCCTGAGCGCCGCGACGCGCTCGCCGTGTTGGTCCCGCAGAAAGGCGTAGGCGCGCAGCCCGCGCTGGAGCCGCGCGACGCGCTCGGCCTCATGCGCGGGCCGCGGTTCATCCCGCGCGAGGTCCATGACGAGCTCG
>JAHKKL010000166.1 GCA_020027635.1 Gammaproteobacteria bacterium | reverse complement strand
GCCACGCGCGACAGATTCGCCTCGCCGACTTTCCAGCGGTACGGCCGGTCGGAGAGGCGCACGATGGTCGGCATGACGGAATTCTTGCCGGCCAGCGCCAGTTCGACGGCGGCCTTGCCCATGGCATAAGCCTGGTCCACATCGGATCTCGATGCGATGTGGCGTGCCGCCCGCTGCAGGTAATCCGCGACCGCCCAGTGGTATTTGTATCCCAGCTTTTCACGAATCAGATTCGCGCCAGAAATGCCTCCTGGTTGAAGGTGATTTCCGGAAACAGGATGACGATGGGCAGATCGCAGTCCTCGGAGGCGGCCAGGCCACCGGCGGCGGCAATCCAGCCGGCGTGGCGACCCATGACCTCAAGTACGAAAATTTTGGTCGATGTTTTCGCCATCGACGCGACATCGAAACTCGCCTCGCGCGTGGAGATGGCGATGTATTTGGCCACCGAGCCGAAGCCCGGGCAATTGTCGGTAATCGGCAGGTCATTGTCCACGGTCTTGGGAACATGGATGGCCTGGAGCGGGTAACCCATGCTCTTCGACAGCTGGGAGACCTTCAGGCAAGTGTCGGCGGAGTCACCGCCGCCATTGTAGAAGAAATAGCCGATGTTGTGTGCTTCGAAGACTTCGATCAACCGCTCGTATTCACGCTTGTTCGCCTCCAGACTCTTCAGCTTGTAGCGGCAGGAGCCGAACGCGCCGGACGGTGTATGGCGCAGGGCTGCAATTGCGCGGGCCGATTCCTTACCGGTATCAATCAGGTCTTCCTCCAGCGCACCGATGATGCCGTTGCGACCGGCGTAGACCTTGCCGATCCTGTCCTTGTGGCTGCGCGCCGTTTCAATGACCCCGCAGGCGGATGCGTTGATGACGGCGGTTACGCCGCCGGACTGGGCATAAAATGCATTCTTCTTTCCTGAGTTAACCATCTACTGTTCTCCCTTTGAACTTTGGTGTTGCTGGCATGAATGAAATTTGCGATGTCCGTGGTTAATGTCCTGCAAGCCGGGCCGCATGATCGGCCTGAACCTGCAGCAGGGTTACCATGCATTCGGAGAGGTCGTCGTATTCCTCAATACCAGTGCCGAACATTTGGTGAACCCGGTAATAAAACTGGCCGCGATAGCTTTGGTCTCCGGTCTTGAACACCACGAAGTGGCAACCGCCTTTTTCCCAGTAAGCCACCGGACACGGCGTGAGTTCGCTGGAATAGGGATTTAACCGCAGCTCGCTGTCCGCAAGCTGGGTTTCCACTGCTTCGTTGTACCGTTCCGCAAGCGTGGTATGGATGATCCACATTTCACTTTCCGTGAAATCGGCAATCTGGCTCATGCTGGTTGTTGGGCTCAGTTAGCGTGGCGGGCAGGCTGCGCTTTTAAGGGTGCAAGATTCTAGCTCAAAACCTGATTTATTTCATGAACTTCGTTGACTTCTACCAGTGGCTGGGGGTAGCTTAACCATTGTTTTGCATTTCGGCCATGCAAAAAATTGTATCTTCCTATTCAAAAAATCTTCTTTTTTACATCGGTTTAGGAAAATCAACATCATGTCAGGGGGATCTGCAACATGAGAATCGTATTGCTCGGTGCGCCCGGGTCTGGCAAGGGTACACAGGCGAAACTCCTCGCCGAGCGTTACAATGCCCCGCAAATATCCACCGGTGACCTGTTGCGTGAGGCGGTCGCCTCCGGTTCCGCGCTCGGACGCCAAGCGAAAATAGCTATGGACGCCGGGCAGCTGGTTGGTGACGACATCGTGCTGGGTATCATACAGGAACGGATTCTGCGTCCTGACGCACGTAATGGCTTCATTCTGGACGGGTTCCCCCGCAATCTTCCACAAGCCGAGGCGCTCGATCAACTGCTAGGCAGCCTGGGCCGCCCCCTGGATCTGGCCTTGCTGTTGGCCGTGGATGTCGATGCCCTATTGCAGCGACTGGTCGGGCGACGGACCTGTCTGTCCTGCGGGCAGGTATACAACATCTTTTATTCTCCTCCGCATATCGATGGGAGATGTGACGCATGCGGGGGCAAGCTGCGCCACCGGGCGGACGATAACGAGGAAACCATCGGTAACCGTCTGCGTGTCTATGAGATGCAGACATTGCCGGTCATCGACTATTACAAGGAGCAGGGCAAACTGCGCACGGTGCAGGGTGTTGGAGAAGTCTCAAACATATTCAAAGCGATGCGCAAGGTGGTTGACGACGTCAAGGTCCATGCACAGAACGAATCGCGCTCGGATGCTATCCGCCGTGCCATCGCCAGGCAACAGGTCGCGCCAGAGGCCGCTACCGTCAAACCCGGAATCGGCGCCCCCTCCGTGAGGACATCATCGGCTAAGTCGGTTACCCCGGAAACGACTCCTAAAAAGGCGATGCCCAAAAAGGCGGTGCCCAAGAAGGCAGCTGTCAACAAGGCATCGGCCAAGAAGGCAACTACCGCGAAAGCGACACCCAGAAAGGCGGCTCCCAAAAAGACAACGCCCAAAAAAGCTGTATCCAAGCAGTCATCGACCAGGACGGCAACTTCCAGAAAAGTCGCACCCAAGAGTGCGGTTCCCAAGAAGGCTGCACCCAGGAAAACGGAGGCGAGGAAGTCCGCTTTCAAGAATAAGGCAGTCAAGAGAACGCACGTCCGGAAAGCGACTGCTAAATAGAAACCGGTTACCCGGATCAATAAGAAATTCATCCCGGGTAACAAGCCGCCACATTCGGGTTGGACGGGGCATTTCCATCAGCACGGTACATCAAGACAATGGATGCAGTCGCACTGCCCGTCGATGCCGATCGAGTCCATCGCCCTGAACGGCGGGGTACCAGTAAGATACACAGCCCCGTATCCGGGTTCGCGGGCCGCTATCGCCAAGGATGCATCAGAGAAGGCCTCTTTACGGGATAACAGGGTATATTTCCCTTGATTAATGATCATGTTCTCCCGATCTGCCTGGTCATGAAATAACGTGTCTCGCAACACTGCAGTGAACTTGCGTTAACTCAAGGGTTGGATGTCGCGACTCATCCTTATCTGGTTTGATATCTGCCTGCTGCGTGCCGGTCCCCAGGATCTGCCGGCCTCTCGGGAGTTTCTTGGGCTGACCATTGCGAGCTACACGCTGGTGTCATTTCTGCTGTCTCTGCCCGGTTATCCGCCGGTTACCGCCGGGCAGATGGCATTGATGGATGCGACCCTGCTCATCGTGTTTGCGGCAACAGCGCTCTATATACCAGGCAGGATGGCGAGATTGACCCAGACACTCACGGCACTGTCCGGCACTGGAACGCTGCTTGGGCTGTTCGCACTGCCGGTGATACAGTTACTCTCGTCAGGACAGGCGCCGGGACAGCCGTCCTTGCTGGCGGGTATGCTCTGGTTGTTGCTGTTCGGCTGGAACCTCCTTGTGGTGGCGCATATCATGCGCCATGCCTTGTCGGTTAATCTTCCTGTGGCGATAGGCATAGCCATGCTGTATACCCTGGTGGCCATGCAGATCATCAATGTGCTTTTTCCAATGAGTCTGGTTTGAATGCATATCCATATCCTCGGAATCTGTGGAACCTTCATGGGCGGCATTGCCCTGCTCGCCCGTGAGCAGGGTATTCGGGTGAGTGGCTCGGATGCCAATGTCTATCCCCCGATGAGCACTCAGCTGGAGGTACAGGGCATCGACCTGCATGAGGGCTATGCGCCGGACCATCTCAGCCCCGCGCCAGACCAGGTGGTCATCGGTAATGCGCTCTCGCGCGGCAATCCTGCCGTCGAGCAGGTACTGAACGAGAGACTAGACTATACGTCGGGACCACAATGGCTGGCGGAACACGTGCTTGCGGACCGCTGGGTGCTCGCGGTGGCTGGCACGCATGGCAAGACCTCGACGGCGAGTCTGCTCGCGTGGATCCTGGAGTTCGCCGGTTTGTCCCCCGGGTTTCTGATCGGTGGTATCCCCGCCAATTTCGGTGTCTCGGCGCGCCTTGGCGACGGTCTGTTCTTCGTGGTCGAGGCGGACGAGTACGACACGGCCTTCTTCGACAAGCGTTCCAAGTTCGTTCACTACCGGCCACGCACGCTGGTGTTGAACAATCTCGAATTCGACCACGCCGATATCTTCCCCGACCTGGCGGCGATAAAACGCCAGTTCCATCACCTGGTACGCACCGTTCCCGGCAACGGCTTGATCATCGAAAACGGGGACGATGTCAACCTGGCCGAGGTGCTGGCCGTGGGCTGCTGGACCCCGCGTGAGGCCGTATCGGTCAGCGGCCGTGAAGCCGCCGCGTGGCAGGTGCGCCGGCAATCCGCCGATGGCAGTCGCTTCGACGTCCTGCTGGAGAGCCGGGTGGTCGGCACTGTCAACTGGCAGCAGATCGGGGAGCACAATATGCACAACGCGCTGGCCGCCATCGCCGCGGCCCGGCATGCGGGGGTGCCGGTGTCATTGGCCATAGAGGCTCTGGCGGAATTTCAGGGCGTCAAGCGCCGCATGGAGGTGCGTGGCCGGGTCAACGGAGTGACGGTTTACGATGATTTCGCCCATCATCCGACTGCGATTGCGACCACGCTGCAGGGACTGCGCAGCCAAGTAGGGAGCGCGCGCATCCTGGTGGTGCTGGAACCGCGGTCCAATACCATGCGCATGGGCGTGCACAGCGGAACACTGGCGGCCTCCATGCAGGGGGCGGACCGTATTTGGATGCATGAACCCGGCGACCTTGCCTGGTCACTGTCGGATGTGGCGCAAGCGACCGGCGTGCCGGCGAGTGTCAGCGGCAGTGTGGAGGCTATTGTCGATGAAGTTGTCCGCGAGGCCCAGTCGGGAGACCACATTCTGGTAATGAGCAACGGCGGTTTCGGGGGGATACACGAGAGGCTTGTGATCGGTCTGCAGGGAAAATTGCCGTGAGACTTTGTGGAATCATGATGAGCGGCGTGGACTCCGGGAGGGGTCCCGCACTTTCCGTTCTGGAAAACTGACTTTCATGGGATTCAGCCGATATCCCGCCAGGTGATTTTCCGGGGATATGTAGACGGCGGGTATTGATTTCGCTGTGATCAATCGTATCCGGATTCTACAGACCATCCATGAGTATTATGCTGAAGCGTTGTCGGGTGCCAGTTTCAACTAAACGGCGAGCTGATTTCTATTGAAAATCTACCGGGCTTACGTCACTTTTTCAGTCTGATGTGCGCATATCGT
>JAHKKL010000165.1 GCA_020027635.1 Gammaproteobacteria bacterium | reverse complement strand
CCAGATCGCGCACCGCATAGGCAGCGGTGAGGAAGGCATCGAGATTGGCCGAAAGCGTTCCTGTCCGCCGCTTGTTGGTGATCAGATCCAGGATTTCAGGCAACGGGTTCGACAGGCGCTCCGCACTGCCTGCACCGGTAAAGCCGGGATAGGTTCTGGTCAGGTGGGTCAGCCCCCTGAGCAGGATCGACAGGGTCGTCCGTGTGACCGGATCATCGAGTTGCAGGACTTCGTTGCGGCGGAGATGGATGGTACGTATCAGCCGAATTATCGACTCGACGCGCACCATGTAACGCGCTACCCAATAGAGGTTTTCCGCCGTGGTGCCCGGTAACGACTCTTCAATGGCCCTGAACGGTATCCGCTCCGTCGGCAGCAGCGATTCGATCTGCTCGGGCTCGGAGGCGAGCACCCAGGTATCCTTGCTGATGGCGCCGGCCTGGTTGGAGATGAGGCGGCTGTCCGGGCGCGCTCCCACGCGGGTCAGCCCGCCCGGCATGACGACGTAGGTGTCCTGCCGGGCAACCAGAAAGGCGCGCAGAATCGCCGGTCGCGGCTCCAGCAGGCCGTCCTTCAGGGTGGGGACCGAGGACGGTATGTGCTGTTCCTGGCCGACATACAGATGCGGGCGGGCGCGGATGCGTTCGCGCCACGAGGCAAGCTCCGCCTCGCTCAAACTGTCGCCGAAGACCGGGTGCCCGCCCGCGTGGCGATGCGCCGACCGCAGTACCAGCCGGTGCAGGTTGGCCAGCACGTAATCGCGTTCGACCGGCTGGCCGCACCACCAGGTCGGCACCGAGGGCAGGCGCAAGTCCTGCCCCAGGTAGTGTTTCGCCAGACGGGGCAGAAAGGCCATCAGACCCGGGCTCTCCAGGACACCGGATCCCAGTGGATTCGCCACGGCCACACGTCCCCGGCGCATGGCCTCCGCGAGTCCGGCGACACCAAGCAGGGAGTCGGGGCGCAACTCCAGCGGGTCGCAAAAATGGTCGTCGACGCGCCGCAGGATTACATCCACCGGTTCGAGTCCGCCGACGGATTTGAGCCACACCCGTCCGTCGCGCACGGTGAGGTAGGCGCCTTCGATCAGCGTGTAATCGAGGTAGTTGGCCAGGTAGAGGTGCTCGAAGTAGGTTTCGTTGAGCGGCCCCGGCGTCATGATGACCACGCGCGGGTTTTCCCGGCCCGCCGGTGCCAGATCAGCCAGGGCCTGACGCAGCAGGCGGAAGAACGATGCCAGCCGGTGCGGGTGCGAATCCCGGAACAGACTGGGTATCAGGCGGGACATCACGGTGCGGTTTTCCAGCGCGTAGCCGGCGCCGGAAGGCGCCTGGGTGCGGTCGTTGAATACCCGTATGCCGCCATCGGGCGAACGCGCCAGATCGGCCGCGTACAGGGTGAGGTGCGGCAGCGCCATGCCGGCGGTGGCTACGCAGGAACGCAGGAAGCCGGGGTGTGTAAACACCAGGTCGGCGGGCACCAGGCCGTTGCGGATCAGGGTGCGGGGTCCGTACAGGTCGGCGAGTATCAGGTTGAGCAGCTCCGCACGCTGCGCCAGACCGGTTTCGATATCAGCCCATTCGCTGCTGCTGATCAGCAGGGGGACGGGGTCGAGTCCCCAGGGGTGGTTCAACCCGTCCGGGGCGCCGTAGATGTTATAGGTCGCGCCGTCGCTTCTCAGCATGCGGACCGTGTCGCGCTGCCGCTGGCTCAGCACCTCCGGTCCCATGGTCTCGAGGGAATCGATCAGGTAGCGCCAGTGCGCTCGCACCTCCCCCTGGGTGGTGCACATCTCGTCGAAGACACCCGGGGGTGCGTCATAGCGCGGGCAATGTGGCGTACTGTCGGGTTTGCCCATGGTTCGGGGGGTCAGTCACAGCCGGAACGGTATCTCAGGTCGAGCGTGCAAGGATACTCCGGATTGACCTCTTCCGGAGGAGGGGCCATGGGACCCGGCGGGTGGCCCTCGGGAGAGAACCGGGCGAGCTGTGCGCTCTGCGGCGGGGGTTGTATCCGGCCGGGGGTGTGGCCGTAATTCCAGAAGCGGCTGATGCGGCGGCTTTCCGCCTCGTAGGCGTTGATCGGGAAGATATCGTAATTGCGGCCGCCCGGGTGTGCCACGTGGTAGGTGCAGCCGCCGATGGAACGCCCGTTCCAGGTGTCGATGATGTCGAAGACCAGCGGTGCATGCACCCCGATGGTCGGGTGCAATGCCGACGGCGGATGCCAGGCCCGAAAGCGCACCCCCGCCACGTATTCGCCGTGGGTGCCGGTGCCGCGCAGCGGGACCCGGCGGCCGTTGCACGCGATCACGTAACGCTCGTCGCGCAAGCCGCTGACCTTGACCTGCACGCGCTCCACCGAGGAATCGACGAAACGCGCCGTGCCCTGGTTGCTCATTTCCTCGCCCAGCACGGGCCACGGTTCCAGCGCGCCATTGACGTCGAGCCGGATGTCCTGCAGGGAAACCGAGCCGTAATGGGGGAAGCGGAATTCCTGAAACGGCGCCAGCCATTCAAGCTGGAAGGCATAGCCCGCCTGCTGCAGGTCGCAGATGACATCCTTCAGGTCGGCCCAGACGTAATGGGGCAGCATGAACTTGTCGTGCAGCTCCGTGCCCCAGCGCACCAGCTTGTGCCGGTAGGGACGGTTCCAGAAGCGTGCGATCAGCGTGCGCAGCAGCAGCATCTGCACCAGGCTCATGCGCGCATGAGGCGGCATTTCGAAGGCGCGGAATTCCACCAGCCCCAGCCGCCCCGTCGAGGAGTCGGGCGAGTAGAGCTTGTCGATGCAGAACTCGGAGCGGTGGGTGTTGCCGCTGACATCCACGAGCAGGTTGCGCAGCAGCCGGTCGACCAGCCAGGGTTCGGCCACCTCGCCTGCCGGCATCTGCTGAAAGGCGATCTCCAGTTCGTAGAGACTCTCGTCGCGGGCCTCATCCACCCGCGGGGCCTGGCTGGTCGGGCCGATGAACAGGCCCGAGAACAGGGTCGACAGCCCCGGATGGTGCTGCCAGTAGGTCAGCAGACTGCGCAGCAGGTCGGGGCGGCGCAGGACCGGACTGTCGGCCGGGGTGGGGCCGCCGAGGGTGACGTGGTTGCCGCCGCCGGTGCCGGTATGGCGACCGTCGAGCATGAATTTCTCCGTTCCCAGGCGGGCGAGACGGGCCTCGGCATACAGGGTCTCGGTGTACTGGACCAGTTCATCCCAGCTGTGCGCCGGCTGGATGTTGACCTCGATCACGCCGGGGTCCGGGGTCACGGCAAACTTGCGCAGACGCCAGTCGCGCGGAGGTTCATAGCCCTCCAGACGCACCGGCATGCCAAGTTGGCCGGCAGTCAGCTCAACGGCGGCGACCAGATCGAGATAATGTTCCAGGTGGGTAAGCGGCGGCATGAACACCTGCAGACAGCCCTGGCGGACTTCGACGCACAGGGCGGTATGGATCACCTCGATCCGCCGTCGGCCCCGCCCCCCGTTGTCGCCCGGTTCCTGCTCCCGGTATTCCGGATGCGCTTCCGGTTGCCGCTCGAAGCGGCTGTAGCGACGGGTTACCTCCCCGTAATAATCGCCAAGTGGTGGTCGCGGTTCGAACAGATCCCGATCAGGCTCGATGTCGCGTTCTTCCTCGGCGACCCAGGGCAGGGCATCGAGCGGCAACCGCAGGCCCAGGGGGGAATCGCCGGGTACCAGGAACATATGCCCGCGCCGGAACGTCCAGGCACAGCTCTGCCAGCCACCGCCCGTCGTGTCCTTGCGCAGCGGCAGCGCGAACCCAGCCGGCTGTCCGAGGTCGCCGGCCAGCAGTTCAACCAGCCGTCGCCGCTCGTCCGGTTTTTTCAGATCTGTTCCCAGCAGGTCCACATTGACCGGCTGATTGCCGTCCTTCCACAGGTAATAGAGGCTGTCCTCGTAGGCGGGTACCAGGTGGCGTGCCGCCAGTCCCAGCGCCTGCGCCAGGTGTTCCGCAAAGCGCCGCGCCGCGTCCGGTCCGTAACCGTAATCGATGCCGTCACGCGCCATCAGCTCGGGGTTGCGCCAGACAGTCTCGCCGTCACTGCGCCAGAAACAGTTGAGCGACCAGCGCGGTATCGGTTCACCCGGATACCACTTGCCCTGTCCGTAATGCAGCAGACCACCCGGGGCGAAGCGTTGCCACAGGCGCAGCAGCAGGTCGCCGGCGAGGTCGCGCTTGTGCCGGCCCAGGGCGGCGCTGTTCCACTGCGCCGATTCCATGTCATCGATCGAGACGAAGGTCGGCTCGCCGCCCAGGGTGAGCCGCACATCGCCCGCCTCCAGATCGGCATCGACCCGGCGGCCCAGCGCCTGGATCATTTCCCACTGGTCGGTGGTGTAGGGCTTGGTGACGCGTGGATCCTCGTGGATGCGCCTGACGCTGTTGTTGAACTGGAATTCGACGCTGCACTTGCCGGTGGCGCCCGTGATCGGCGCGGCGCTGATCGGGTCCGGCGTGCAGGCCAGGGGTATGTGCCCCTCACCGGCGAACAGGCCGGAAGTCGGATCGAGTCCCAGCCAGCCGGCGCCGGGTACGTAGACTTCGGCCCAGGCGTGCAGGTCGGTGAAGTCGTGATCGGTTCCCGCCGGTCCCTCGAGCGGCTTCTCGTCGGGCATCAGCTGCACCAGGTAGCCGGAGACGAAACGCGCCGCCAGCCCCAGGTGGCGCAGGATCTGCACCAGCAACCAGCCGGTGTCGCGGCAGGAACCCAGCGCCTTGCCCAGCGTTTCCTCACAGGTCTGGATCCCGGGTTCCATGCGGATGGTGTAGTCGATGTCCCGCTCCAGCCGCTTGTTGAGATCCACCAGAAAGTTATTTATCTCCTGCCGGGAACGGTCGACTCCGCAGAGCCATGCTCGCAGCCGGGGCCCGTTCTCGGTGATCTCCAGATAGGGTGTCAGTTCCTTGAGCAGTTGCGGGGTGTAGGCGAACGGGTAGTGTTCCGCG
>JAHKKL010000164.1 GCA_020027635.1 Gammaproteobacteria bacterium | reverse complement strand
CTGAGCGAGGAGGACCAGGTGCAGTTGCTGCGGGAATCCTCGCGGCTCTCGGCCGTCCTGGTTGAACGGTTCCGGGCCGACAAGCTCAACATCGCGGCGCTCGGCAACGTGGTGCCGCAACTCCATGTCCATCACGTGGTGCGCTACCGGGATGATCCCGCCTGGCCGGCGCCGGTCTGGGGACGGGTGCCGGTTCGACCCTACACCCCTGAGGGGTTGTCGGCGGTGCTCGGCACACTGCGATCGGGACTGCATGACAACTTTGAATATTTCTAGAAAAGAATTCCAAGTACCTGATATCAAAGTTCGAAGAATTCGTGACAAACGCCAAGATTATTGCGTATTAATACTTGATTATATTACTCAGGTATTGTCTAATACTCACAGTTCAACGGGTGCGTTCAGGTGTCACGCTATGCCGTGGCATGCAACCCGTGAGATGAAATTCCAGACAATGATGAGGTTGGCAATGCAAATTCCAGAACGCGATGGTGATGGTTATCTGACGGATATGAATGCGTGGTCCCCCGAGATCGCCCGGGCGATGGCGGAGGCCGACGCGGTGAACCTGGATGAGGTCAAGTGGACCCATATCCTGAAGGCGCGCGAGTACTTCGAGACCTACTCCGTCGTACCGCCGATCCGCAAGTTCGCCAAGTATGTCGGTGAAGACCAGAAGGACATGTTCAAGCTGTGGATGACCGGCCCCATGAAGCCGATCACCAAATATGGTGGCCTGCCAAAGCCGACCGGCTGCGTCTGAGGCGTTCAGCCCGGGCGGAACAGGATAAAGCTCATGTCGTCCGGCTTGTGGGGACGATCCGGCTGATAGTCCTGCATGCGGGTGCGGCACTGCGCGGCGAGGGTGCGTGCGGCCGAGGCTAGCGGTCCCTTGCGGATGATGGCGGCAATCTCATCAACCTGCAGGTTGTCGTACAGACCGTCGCTGCCGACCAGCAGGGTATCCCGGGCCGCAAGGGCAACCTTCGGTCCGATCTCTACGTGCATGTGAGGTGTGCCGACCACGTTGGATACCAGGTGGCGCTCCTCGTGATACATGGCTTCCTTCGCATCGAGCAGGCCCGACTCGACCGCGTAGCCCACCGGTGAGTGCGGCACCGTCAGGTACTTGATTCGCCCGCGCTGGCCGGTGATAAGGGTCATCGAATCCCCCACATGATAGGGGCGTACCTCGCGTCCCCGGATCTCGACGATCGCGACCGTCGTCGCCGCGCCCAGCCCCATCGCGGAGATTTTCTCATCCGCCTGTTCCACGCCGTTCAGTATGGCCTCGCGCATGGAATCCTGGCCGGCGCAGCACCGCATGACGGTCGCGGCAAGGCTGTCGACCGCATGGCGCGAAGCGAGATCACCGGCGCGCAGTCCACCCAGGCCGTCGGCGATGACCAGCACGCCGGTCTGCTCGGCGCACGGCAGCAGCGCGAGGGAATCCTCGTTCGGCGTGGTCTTTTCCGGGGAGCGCGCCGTGTAGACGCAGACCATGCCGCCCGCAAAGGCGAAGGCGGCGATGTCCTGCATGTCTTCGTTGAGGTAGATTTTCGATTCCAGCAGGCTTAATGCCATTCGATAGTCTCCAGGTATTCCCTGAGCTGCCCGGCGGTGCGGAAGTTTTGCAGGATAAGGCTGCGTTTCAGTCCACGGCAGATCGTCTTCACCTCCGGAGGTTGATGGCGGTAGTGCTTTGCGCCACCCACCGCTTCGTGGAAGATCCTGACCATCTCCACGACATCATCGCGCACGCTCTCCATGCTCGGCGGGCCCCAGTGGTAGAAGTCCAGGAGCTTGAGGTCGAAGCCCAGCCCGTAGCGCTGCACGATGATGTTCTCGGTGTGCAGGTCGCCGTGATACTCCTTCATCTGGTGGATGCATTCGATCCCCCTGGCGAGCGCATGCAGCAGGTGCAGCGCCGGGAAGGCGCTCAGGCGTTTTCCGGGCTGCCTGGCGAGGAAGTCGCTGAGCAGCTCACCCTCGACGAATTCGGAGACCAGCACCGTGATCGGCAGGCCGCGATAGACGATGGTTTCCTGCGTGTAGTACTGGATGACGATGGGGCAGTGGCGCAGCTTGTGCAGCTTCTGTGCATAGCATTTGGCGGCGCGGTCCCTGAGATTGCGCTGCGGGAAGAACAGCTTGACGGCCCGTTCGATCTGGGTGGCGAGTTCGCGCACCAGGTAAACCTGGCCTTCCCAGCCGGTGCCCAGCTTGCCGATCACCTCATACTTGCGCGCAAGCACCCGGCCGGGCTTCAGGTCGAAGTCCTTGACGATGTGGGGATGGCGGGTGTTCTGCGGTTTCACTCCGGGTCGGGTCGCTCGCGCGTGTGATCGGTTGTTTACAGCGGGTTTCCGGAATAGCCGGCGCAGCCCTGTTGCCTTGAATGGTATGTCATGATCAAATTCAGTGCCATACATACCGGCTATCCCGACCTGTCCGTGCCGGGGCAAGAGAATCATGCAGAGAACTTCTGAGAATCCGGAAGACCATGTGGTTGTCGTACTCGGCGCCAGCCCGAAAGCCGCCCGTTATTCCAACATGGCCGTGCGGCAGTTGCAGGCGAAGGGTTACCGGGTCATTCCGGTGCATCCCACGGCGGATATCATCGGCGATCTGCCGGTGGCGCACAGTCTGCGGGGCATCGAGGAAAAGGTGCATACCCTGACGCTGTATCTGGGCCCGCTGCACAGCAGGGGACAGATCGATGACATCCTTGCCCTGGCTCCTCAACGGGTCATTTTCAATCCCGGAACCGAATCACGCCAGCTCGAGGCCCGCCTGCGAGCCGCCGGCATCGAATGCCTGCATACCTGCACCCTGGTGATGCTGCGCAGCGGACTGTTCTAGCCCGCATTTCCTACCGGGAACCGCTCTTGCCCGACAATTGCCGTTGCCTCGAGCCGGCACCTGCGCATCCTCCATGCGCGTTCATGCATCACACCGGTCCGATGAAACAAGGATTACGGGACCGCCTGGGGTATAATCCCCCACTGGCTACCAGCCAGCGGCGATTTCGCAACACTCCAGCACGCCCCCTCATTCGATAAGGTACTCCATCATGAATCCAACCGTCACCGGCTTTGGCCAACTGGCGCTTGCCGCGCCGGTCCTGCAGGCGTTGCAGGAAATCGGCTATGAAAGCCCGACGCCCATCCAGGCGGAAAGCATCCCGCCCCTGCTCGAGGGCCGGGATCTGCTCGGGCAGGCGCAAACCGGCACCGGCAAGACCGCCGCCTTCGCTCTGCCGCTGCTCAGCCGGCTCGACCTCGGCATGAAACAGCCCCAGGTCCTGGTGCTGACGCCGACCCGGGAGCTGGCCATTCAGGTGGCCGAGGCCTTCCAGGCCTACGCGCGCCATCTGGCGGGATTCCACGTGCTGCCCATCTACGGCGGCCAGGCCATGGATACCCAGTTGCGCCAGCTCAGACGCGGCGTGCATGTCGTGATCGGCACGCCGGGGCGGATCATGGACCACCTGCGGCGCAAGAGCCTGACCCTTGATGCGCTTAAGTCGCTGGTCCTGGACGAGGCCGATGAAATGCTCAGAATGGGCTTCATCGACGATGTCGAATGGATACTGGAACACACGCCGCCCGAGCGGCAGACCGCGCTGTTTTCCGCCACCATGCCGGAGGCCATACGCCGCGTGGCGCAGAAACACCTGCGCGATCCCCGCGAAGTCAGAATCAAGTCCGGTACGGCGACCGTGTCCACCACGCAACAGCGCTACTGGCAGGTGAGCGGCCTGCACAAGCTCGACGCCCTGACGCGCATTCTCGAGGTCGAGGACTTCGACGCGGCCCTGATTTTCGTGCGTACAAAGACCGAGACCGTCTCCCTGGCCGAGAAACTGGAGGCGCGCGGTTTCGCCGCCGCCGCCCTCAACGGCGACATGAACCAGGTCTTGCGCGAGCGCACGATCGAGCAGCTGAAGAACCAGACGCTCGACATCGTGGTGGCAACGGACATCGCCGCCCGCGGCCTGGACGTGCAGCGCATCAGCCACGTGTTCAATTACGACATTCCCTGCGACACCGAAGCCTATGTGCACCGCATCGGCCGTACCGGGCGCGCCGGGCGCGCGGGCAGCGCGATCCTGTTCGTTTCACCCCGGGAGATGCGCATGCTGCGCGCCATCGAGAAGGCGACGCGCCAGCCCATCGAACCGATGCACTTGCCCAGCGGTGAGGCGGTGACGGACCGGCGGGTCGCGCAGTTCAAGCAGCAGATCATCGATGTGGTCGAATCCGAGGATCTCGGCTTCCTGCATCAGGTCGTCAGCCAGATCGAGAACGAGCAGGATCTCAGCGCGCACGAGATCGCCGCCGCCATGGCCTTCCTCCTGCAACGGGAGCGTCCCCTGCAGTTGCGGGAGACCCGGGAACCCGCGGCATCGCGAACCCCGAAGGCGTCACCCGCCCGGGGCCGGCCGGATACGAAAGAGCGCCGGAGCGGCAAACCGGAACGAGCCCGGAAACCAGCGCCCGACGATATGGTGCGTTACCGCATCGAGGTCGGCCGCAGTCACGAGGCGACCCCGGGGGATATCGTCGGCGCCATTGCCAATGAGGCCGGCATCGACAGCCAGTACATCGGTCAGATCAAACTCTATGACGATTACAGTACCGTCGATCTCCCCGAGGGCATGCCGCAGGAGGTTTTCCGACAGCTCAAGCAGGTGCGGGTGCGCCAGCAGAAACTCGACATCAGCCGTGAAGCCGGCGGCAAGACCGGGGACAGGCCGCTAAAGGCGAAGACTTCCACAGCGGAGAAAAGCCGCTTTCACAAGGCAAAAGACAAACCCGCCGCGGCAAAAGCCAGGCGCGAGAGCCAGCCGGTGAAAGAAAAGAAACGTCGGCAGTTGCATCTGCCGCGTTGAGTAATATGCCCTGAGCCGAATGGCACTTACTTAAGCCAAAATGTAGGGTGGGTTAGCGTTTTTTGCGTAACCCACCAGGCGTTGCGCAGCAACACAA
>JAHKKL010000163.1 GCA_020027635.1 Gammaproteobacteria bacterium | reverse complement strand
CGCCGGAGCGCTGCGCACGGCCTGCGCGCGGATCCAGCGGATCCTTGCCAGCGAGACGATTCACGACAGTTTTGCCGCAAACCACTTGCTGATCGAGACGTTCGTATCAGGCCCCGAGGTTGCCCTTGAAGGCCTGTTGCGAGGGGGGCAGTTGAGCGTACTGGCTATATTCGACAAGCCGGATCCGCTGAATGGCCCATTTTTCGAGGAGACTTATTACATTACCCCCTCGCGTCACGACGAGGCTATCAGGACGCGGATCATCCGGCGCGTTCAGGAGGCCTGTCAGGCGCTCGGGTTGTGCGAGGGTCCGGTACACGCCGAGGCGCGTATCAGCAAGGGTGATGGCGTCATCCTGGAGGTCGCCTCGCGGACAATCGGGGGGGATTGTGCCCGCCTCCTGCGTTTTGGTACCGGACAGGCGCTGGAGGACTTGGTGATCTCGCATGCCGTGGGCAAACCGTTGCGGGTGAACCCACAGGCAGGCGGTGCCGGTGTGCTGATGATTCCCATTCCCGAGGCCGGTATTCTGCGGCGCATCGAGGGTTTAGCACAGGCGCGTGCCGTGCCTTGGATTGACGATATCCTGATCGGTATCCGCGAGGGCTATGAACTCGTGCCGTTACCGGAAGGGGCAAGTTATCTGGGCTTTATCTTCGCCCATGCCCCGACACCCGCCGTGGCAGAGGCGGCATTGCGGGAGTCGCATGCGAAGCTGAAGATTGTGGTGGCACCCGTGATGGTACTTGAGGACAGGCGTCAAATGTGAAACGTGAAACACAGCATGGGAATTTGCACGATAGGAAGTTCACCGTGTCTGTATGACGTTTCACGGTTTATTTCCTCATGTAAATCACTTCTTGGCCCCGGGCGGGCGGAATCCCGCGGGGGTAGTACCATAATCACCTTCTCCAAACAGAAAGCCCAGCATGTGTTTCTCGATTAACTCGATGCTGCCTTTGTCAGCCGTATTCAAGCCATTTTCATTAATGATCATGGTCAGGCGTTCCAGCCACTTCTGCCAGCCTTCCTTGGAAACATTTTCGTAAATACGCATACCCAGGGGGCCGGGATGGGGTGGCGCGTCCAGCCCCACAGATTCACGTTTCAATACGACACAATTGACGATGCGACTCATGTGTATACACCTCCAGTCATCGGGTTAGATGAGTATACTCCCGGATTCGGATTCCAGTAGCAGCGCCAGTTTCCCTGTTATCAGAAGGGTTTGACGACGGACGGGAGAACAATAACTACCAGAAGTACTGAGGGGATTATTGTACCAGCGGTAGTATACGTGAGTGTGGTGATTGCGTTCATTTTGGAAATCGCGGATGACATGGGCGCCGAAGACATGGTAGGGGATCAGCGGGTCGCCCAGCGCGATCTTGGTCATTCCATTCCGTATGCTGATAGGATCCAGGCATAGCCAGCCATCATCCAGATGCCGAATTGGACTGTCTAACCGGCACCGATTGTGAGGATGGCAAACAGCTTGCGTACCATTACCAGGAAACGGGCATGACCGATATCATCAATATCGTCCGCATGATAGACAAACAGGCGCGGCAGATAGAACAGGCCGGCAAACTAGGTTGCCAGAAATTATGATGCGCAGGGCCTTGATCCAGAGCATGGTTGTGCGAGTTGCGCATTCCAGGGGAGAACTTAGTTATGAATTACCGTCTGCGGAGATAGGTCTCGAGTCCTGTGTAGACTTCAGCATGGCCAGGATCTCGTTTCGTACTTTGTTGATGTCCATTGCCCCGGTTTTCTGGTAAACAACACGCCCGTCCGGGGCAATCAGGAATGTGGTTGGCGTGAGGCCCACGTCCCCGAAGGCGCGCGAGGCTTGGGCATCGATGTCAAGCGCGATGGTATAGGGGATGCTGCGCGACTTTTGCATCGCCAGGACCCGGTTGGGCGGGTCGTAGAAGATGGCGATGCCGATAACCTTCAGTCCTCGTGGAGACAATTCGTGGTAGAGATCGATGAGGTGCGGCATCTCCTCCATACACGTAGAGCAGGTTGTCGCCCAGAATGTCACCAGCAGTGGTTCACCGCGCATGCCTGCCAGGGCGATTCTTTCGCCGTTGGTGGTCACAACCGTTATATCCGGTATCTTCTCCAGTCCGGATGACTTCAGCCAGAGGTAACCAAACATGGTTGTCAGCGTCACGGCACACAAGCTGATCAGTACTGTTCTGGATTTCATTTCCGGGTGTTGGTCATGGAAGATGGTTGATTCTCGGCTACGGCTCCTGAAATGCCCGCCAGCCGGCCTAGTCGGGCAAGGATCTTCCTGATCCCGCGCCAAATCTTGGGCAATATCCAGACCATGAGAATGATAAACAGCCCCAGTAGTAACAGGAACAGTAATGGATGATGCAGAGCTGTCCACAGGCCGGCAATGACGGCGATATCTTCTCCGACTGATGCGAACCAGTTGGTGAAAGGCTCCGGTGAGGTATTGATCAGGACCCGGCTACCGGCCTTGACAAGATGACTGCCCGCAGCCAGCGTGCCACCGGTGATGGCGGCGGCAAGTTGTGACCCGGTGCCGACGTCACCCAGCGCTCCCGCTGCGAGTACCGCCCCTGCCGGTATGCGGATAAAGGTCTGGATCAGATCCCAGCCGGTGTCGACACCGGGTACCTTGTCCGCGAAAAATTCTATGCAGTACATCACGCCTGCGGCGAGCATGACCACGGGATTGGTGAGTACGTGCAACTCGGGCGGCAAATCAATATTTCCGATCGAGCCCAGATAACCCAGCATGACGATGGCCGCATAGAGGTTGATGCCGCTGGCCCATGCCACACCCATGGTCAGGGCGATGGTTTGAGTAATATCCATGAATTGGGGGTTCCCGTCTGGAGCATTAACGATTTCCTCTGCAGTCATTCTACCAAGACAGGGTATAGAATTTGATGATTATTCGGTTGATTGGTATGAGCATTCAAGCTGCCTTCGCTATTAAGGCGTGGTATAAATTAACCGGGTAATTGTATGTCCAGGTGGCTTATCAGGCTGGCAAAAGTGTTAAAGTAGGCTGCCCTGAGTTTGCCATCGTTCTGAGCGGGTCAGCAACTCAAGGATCTGGCAACGATGGTTGTTGATGGACAATGTTTGTTTACCATTAACCGGAGGTCTTCAAGGAGAACACTCATGAACAAGGCAGTCATTTTTCTGGCGAGTTTGACGTTGCTGGTTGTCGGTTGCAGTGACAAGGATGAGTCCGGCACCAGTCAGGTAGAGAAGTCTACCGCTGGGGGAGTCGTCGAAGAAATTGATGTCACTACTGAATCTGCCGTACCCGCTACCAGTGACATGGCCCCGGGAGCGGCCGGCGAGGAGATGGGTAAAACTGGTGATGCCGATGATCAGGGAGAGGCCGCGGGCAAGGATACTGGCTCTGCACCCGGGAAGTAGCCAGACGTTAAAGGCTCGATAATATCCCACCGCCATGGTCGCCAGGAAACCACATCTATGACGTGAAGGTGTATGACCCTGGCCTCTTGGCGGTTGGATATTCAAAATAACACATTCCCGGGGCTATCAAGGGTGGTCCCATGTGCTGGTTAAATGATCAAGCGGCACAATGTTGAAAGGCATCTTCCTGGTTTTTATTGCCGGTTGGGTGGCATGGTTCTGGATCGACAAACCACCTGCCGGTCAGTTCGGATTGCCGCCTGCCAGTGATTCCCTGGTGGAGAATTTCCAGCGATCCATAGATCTGCTGAAAGCCGGTTACCCGGATATGGCATACCTCTATATCTGGCATGCCCACTACCTGATACTTTCCGCGGTGTTTGGAATACTGGTAGCTGTCGCGTTCCGTACGATTTCCGACCATTTGGCGAGGAAACGTTTGCAAAGACACTATTACCGGCCGTCTGGCGCCGGGACATCGCCAGTCGGCAAGAACGCACCACGGGAGAGTCCGGTAGTCCCGACGGATAACGATAATACGTTAGACGATGGGGGATCGAGTAACCATCCGGTGCGTTGAATCCATTAAGTAACTGGTGTTTAGATCGAAGAGTTTCGCATCATGCCAATAGACAGAACCCGATCGACTGGGCAGTAATTTTGCCTGAACCGCGCCTCCGGTTTCACCGTTCAGTAAGTCTGTGTTTGATGTCAGGCGCTGTTGCCGGAACGCAAGCAGGCGTTCGCAAGGCAGTAAATTTAACTGTGATGGAACGTGTGGTACACGGAAATGGAGTCTTCCCGGTGATGCCTTCCTGGCCGGGATAATCGATGATATTCGATGAGTTGCGCGCATACATAGCCATCGCCTCATGTCATGAATCTTGTTCGGATCTGACTATGATCATCTGCCAGGCAGATGCAGTGGCGAACTCCTCGGAGGAAAGGTAATGAGTGGATGTCCTGACTACACCTGAACCACAGGCACGGCTCGAAGAGATCATCCGGCGCATGCAGAAAATACAGCGGTCCATCAAGGCATCACGGCAACCTGCAAACCGGCTGGAACTCATGGAGCTCAAGGACCTGGGCAGAGAGTATGCGCGCATCATCGAGCAACTCTCAGATTTACCAGAGGCGGGGCTGGACAGATCCACCTGTATCACGCGGAGATGACATGACAGAAGATCCCGGCATATTCATCGGCAAGGGGACACGGTCCGTCCACCTGTCGCCGCAGTTGGCCAACCGTCATGGCCTGATTGCCGGTGCCACGGGCACCGGTAAGACGGTCTCGCTACAGATCCTTGCCGAAGAGTTTTCACGTCGCGGGGTGCCGGTGTTCCTGGCGGATGTCAAAGGCGATCTGTCCGGGATCAGCCAGCCCGGCATTGGGAATGCCGGACTGCTGGAACGGGCCGTGGCGATCGGTCTGACGGATTACCGGTTCGAGTCCTTTCCCGTCGAGTTCTGGGATATCTTTGGCAGACAGGGACACCGGGTGAGGGCTACCGTGTCGGAAATGGGGCCACTGCTGTTTGCCCGCCTGCTGGGATTGAACGAGAC
>JAHKKL010000162.1 GCA_020027635.1 Gammaproteobacteria bacterium | reverse complement strand
GACATGGCGCCCGTGAGGAGACCAAGCGCTACCAAGGCGACAATCTGGCGCGCGTCTTTTGCGTCTGCCTGTTTCGAGGCGGTCAGTACACCCAGATAGGTATTGGATTCATCGATGTTATATCCCAGGTCCTGCAAGACACCGGCGCCGGCGGCCAACAGCAGTTTTTGATCCAGCGTGTCGAATTTTCTGCTCTGTAACTGGCGATCCTCGAGCGAGGTCGGGGATAACTTGAAGGCGTCCTTCGGTATTGTGGCGCAAGCGGAAAGCACACTACCCAACAGCAACAGGCAGACAAGCAAGTGCTGTCTGTTTGGCATGATCATGCTCACCGCGCCTAGAACTTCGATGTATGGTAGGCGAAGTCCCTGACCTTGGCTTCCTTGTCGAACTTTATGATGATCGTCAGGGTTCTCTGGGATTGCGAGGCGGCACCCGAACTTGCTCTGTAGCTCGGAGCCGCGGCGGCGGCTACGGCACCGCCCCATCCCAGTATCAGGGCCGAAACGCCTCCGGAACTGTTGGAATAGACATAGTCCGTCGCGACCTTGTCATAGATCCAGACCTCCCGGCGTTCCTCGTCGGTGGAAACGATGTTGGGCGAACCCAATACCGTAGCCACCTCGGCGCCGGACATGCCCACATGGATTTCCTTCTGCACCGTGCCGACGGTTACTTTTTCCCCCGTATCATCCTGCACCGCCTGGCGATGCTGGGAAGCCGACATGCAGCCGGCCAGGAAAACGGGCAACAAGGCACCGATTAGTAATGAGTATTTCATGATTTTTCCCACTCCGGTAATGGCTGTGTTTCAGCCCTGACATAGCAGGGACAACAGACAATTCAAGGCTTCATCGCCGTGCTATTCAGTAACATAATCATTGTAAAGTCAACGGGAATATGACCATGCGCAGGCCACCTGTCCCGGCCGCCGGATCGCACCCATCGCAGAATACCATGCCCGGTCCTTCCTCACTCGGGTGATGCGCCCGCTAGCCGCGGAAGGAAGCGCAGACCGATTCGAACACCGCACGGTCACGCGCAAAGTAGTACAGGGTCGGCGCGCGGTAACTGAGCAGGTAATAACCATCCGCGTCCGTGAATCCCTCCATCAGCATTTCGATGCGCAGGCCTTCATCGGTTTTATAGCCCAGATGCAGAAGGAACCCGGTATGTCCGGCGATCTCGACCGGCGAGTTGCCGATAACTTTCAGGCTGGGCAGACCATCCTTCTGCGAAGCTCTCAGATCCGCGATGGTCAGCTCGGCCAGCTCCGAGGGCAGCATCGTCGCCGATGAAGTCTTTTTCAGTTTCTCAAACGCCTTGTCGTGCGCGTGGTACTCGATGATGATGCGCTGCAGGTCGATGCCGTCTTTCGACAGCAGCAGGTTTCCGCCGCTCTCCAGCCGCATCCAGCCGGGCGGCAACATGACGCTGTAATGCTCGCCCTGGTAATTTCGATTAGCATCGTCGATCCTCGCCCAGGTCGTAGCGCAGCCGGCGATCAGAGCGGTTATCAGTATCACGGCACGGCGGAGTGAGCTGTCCATCTGTCGTTTCCCTGCTATTTCATTTGTGAACGGTACATCTCGATGTATGCACGATCCGGCGCCTCGGGGGCCAGATCGAGATAGCGGCTGAAATAAGACGCCGCCTGCTCGGTCTGGCCGGCCTTCATGTAGTGCAGGCCGAGCGCCCGGTACGGGGGCGCGAACGCCGGGACCCGGGCCACGGCAGTCTGGTAGGCCGTCACGGCCAGGTCCGCGTCACCCTCATCGTCCCGCAGACGATACGCCTCGCCGAGATAATACCAGGCGGATGGCGGATAACGCGTAAAAGCATCCTTGCGCGTGAGGATCAGCAACACGCTCTGGTACTGGCCGAGTTCGAGATAATCCGAGAGCAGGCGCTCGCGCAGCGGTCCGATGTGCGCCTGGTAGACGTCTTCGCCGCGATAGCCACCCGCCGCTCCGTGCTGCTTGACCAGTTCCTTGAAGCTGTCGATGCGCTCCTGCAGCCCCGGATGGGTGGAAAAGAAGTAAGGCTCGTCGATGTCCAGCGCATCCACCTCGGCCAGCAGGTATTCGAACGTCACCGGCGCCTGCGATACATCATAGCCGGCCGCCTGCAGCCGCTGGAACCCTTCCGCGTCCGCCTCCCGCTCCAGGTCCCTGGAATATCCATAGATCGACGAGGCGGCCATCAGGTCACCAAACATCGGGATTCCCGTCACCATGCCGAATGTCGTTGAAAAGGCCGTCGAGCTCTTCACGTTGCGCCGCTGCTGCAGACTATGCTTGCGGGTGAAATGCACCCCCTCGTGGGCGAGGACGGTGGCCATCTGCGCCTCGTTGTCGAGACGCGCCAGCAGTCCGGTGTTGATGTAGATGCTGCCGTTGGGCAGCGCGAAGGCGTTCAGGCTGGGAGAGTTCACGACCCTGACGTTGATAGTGCCCGTATACCCCGGATAGAGCTTTTGCATTACACCCTGGACATAGGACTGGAGCGCCGCATCCTCGTAGAGGTAGTCGGCCTTCTCCATCTGTTCATCCATTTCCCGCGCGGTGTACCACACGCGCTGTTCCTCCGCCGTCAGCTGCTGCGTATCCACCTGTCCCTGCAGGGGCCGGATGGGTGGAGCGGTTTCACACCCCGAAAGCAACAGCAGGGCGCAGACCGCGAGGCGACGCCACAACATGTCAGTCACCGCCGGTCGATGCGCTGCCGGCATCACCCCGCATCCCCGGGTAGTTTTCCACCAGCTTGCGGGCCAGATCCAGGCAGGACGCCGGGTTTCGCAGGTCCGCAGCGCCGTAGGACACCGTGCGGTTCAACCACAGGAGGTCGCCGGTTTCGAAATCCACCAGCCCGCCGACCAGTATCGAGTGCCCCATCGGCACGCCGACCCCGAGCGTCGCCCCAAAAACCGCCATCGCCTTGCGTCCGCCGGTGGAGACCACATCCTCACCGAGGATGATCAGGCCGGCGTCGACCCCGTACTTGCTCTTGAGAAAGGAGAGGCCACTGCCCAGCGTGTAGTCGAAGTGCTCGGACTTGAAGTGCCAGGCGGAATTGCCGGGCAGGTCTACCCACATGGCATTGGCCGCCACGGTGTTGAACAACGCCAGGTGTTCCTCGAGGCTTTCACGCTCCGCGGGTGTCAGCGAGGAACTGTCCACCACGCGGGTAACGCAGCAAGCCCCTTCAGACCCTCTGGAGATCAGCAAGGCCGAACGGATGTTCTCCTCGGCAGTGCGACTCCACTCGGGAACCTCCTCCTGCACTCCGCCGGCCGACATCTCCTTCACATTTACATCGACCGGCAGCAACACCACCTGCCGCAACGGCCGGGAATCGGGATTCTCCTTGAGCGTGTAATGCACCTTGGCCGTGGGGGTGGCGCAGCCCGAGAGCAGCGCCATCGCAAGCAGCAAGACGGCAAACCCGCGGTATCGATCCATGTGCAGTCCCCCTTCAGTATCCCGATCGCTGCGCGAAGTGAATCGCGAACCGGTCGGGATGTCAACGCAAGACGACACGCGCCCACGTTGCGCTGTGATACTTCCCGCCTGGCTTCGATGGGGACCACCCGGTCCGGCCGGATGTTGCCGGCTGCAGCGGGCGATCCGGGTGGATGTGATAGGGTAATGTCCGCGGCGCGGACCATACGCAACACGCCGGTGATACCCTGGCGGGAGGCTGAACGAGACCAGTCGCCGGTGCGGCCTACTCCTTCACGTCACGGTTGACAGCCTTGATGCCTTTGTAGGGAATGAACAGGCCGCAACCGAAATAGCGGCAGGGACCCAGTCCGCGCTGCTGCAGGCGGATGGATTCCTCCGCGGCGAGATCGGCCACCATCAGGCTGCGGGTGGTGAGCGGACCGTCCGTGGTGTTGATCACGCCGACTCTGCCGGGCAGCATCTTGCGCACCAGGATGCCCAGCCTCTCCAGCAGGTCCGCCGCCGAGCGCAGGAAACTATCCTCGTCATCCGCGCTCAGTGCCACGTTACGGGAATAGAGCGTGGTATTCGGCTGCAGGGTTCTCACGGCGGGTTTCCCGGTGATCATCAGGTGCTCTCCGCGCACATCGAGCCGTTGCCCGACGAGCGCCTGCGCGTCCTCCAGGCGATGGCGCGGAACCCGGATCACCAGGCGGGTGCGTTTCGACAGGTGCAACAGATCGTCGGCACCGGCGGGACGCTCCCAGCCATGCGCGGAGATTGCGACCTGGATCGGATGGACACCGGCGCCCTCCTCATCCGGCAACCAGGACAGCACCTGCGCGACCGCCTGGCCCAAGGCATAGTTGTGATCGACGGGCAGATAGTGGCAGTCGATCGGATAGATCAGATCGACCACATCATCCGGCCAACGCCCCGTCTCTTCCTTTTTGCGATCTTCCCAGTACATCGTCATTCCTGTTTCATGCCACGCCTGCGCACGCGATAGGCTTCACAATGGATGGACATTAATTCTTACCCGGGGACATGCCTTCCATCATGCGCAGCGGATTGACCCGTTGCATTTCCCGGGCACCTTGTCCCATCGTAGCACCCAGTCGTTCCATATGACCTTCCATCTTTTGCATGGATTCCCGCATCGCCGTCATCTCCCGGCTCATGGATGTCACATCCTCGCTGATGTGCCCGATCGATACGGTGATCGCCTCCATGTAACCGACCATGCGGTAAAACAGCGTCCCGAACGCCAGCACGGCCAGAAGCACAACGAACATACCCGATAGCGCCCGTATTCTCGCAGGGTCCCGCGCCATTATCTTCTCCTCCTTCGGTTAACCATGAAGCCGCTTACACCCATTCCGGCTAATCACCCTTCCGCTGTCCCGCCGCGCCCGTGGATTCCGGCCCGGTTCTGCCCGGAAGTTGGAAACGGACCGCATGCCACAGGCCGTGGGTGGTGAAGCAAGTCCAGCCCCACTTCAGCCAGCGCAGCAGGGCCAGCGCCAGCCAGAGCGCCCAGGCGAGCATCAGAAAACGATAGAAC
>JAHKKL010000161.1 GCA_020027635.1 Gammaproteobacteria bacterium | reverse complement strand
GCGCAGATACAGACGAGCTTGCCCTCGTTGGCGACGTAGAGCGGATCCAGCCCCAGCAGTTCGCAGGCGGCGGTGACCTGGGGATGCACCGGGATGGCCGCCTCGCGCAGCATCATGCCGACCCCGGACTGCATGGCCAGTTCGTTCAGCGTGGTCGCCAGCCCGCCTCGGGTCGGGTCGCGCAGGCAGTGGATGTCGGCGCCGCTCGCCACCAGCTCCGCCACCAGCGTGTGCAGCGCGGCGCTGTCCGATTCGATGGTGGTCTCGAACTCCAGGTTCTCGCGGCTCGACATGATGGCGACGCCGTGATCGCCGAGGGTGCCGTTGACCAGGATGGCGTCCCCGGGCCGGGCGCGGTCGCCCGAGATGTTCACCCCGTCCGCCACCACGCCGACGCCGGTGGTGGTGATGAACACGCCGTCGCCCTTGCCGTTCTCGACCACCTAAAGCCTTCCTCGAGGATGAAGCCGGCGGACAGGTACAGCGGCCGGGCGCCGGACATGGCCACGTCGTTGATGGTGCCGTGCACCGCCAGCGCGCCGATATCGCCGCCGGGGAAGAACAGCGGCGAGACGACGTGCCCGTCGGTGCTCATCACCAGGCGGCCGGCCGGCACCTCGAACACCGCCTGGTCGTTGCCCTGCCGGAGCAGCGCGTTGTCGAAATGCTTCACGAACAGCTCCTCGATCAGCTGCGCCATGGCGCGCCCGCCGCTGCCGTGCGTCATGTCCACCGTGCCGCGCCGGGTGTCGAGGCGCGCCGGAAAGCGCCGGACCACCGCGCTCATGCGACCGACTCCATGCCGTCGGGTCCCTCCGGCCGGCGGAACCGGCCGTAGGACCAGTAGGCGGCGCAGGCGCCCTCGGAGGACACCATGCAGGACCCCATGGGATTGTCCGGGGTGCACACCGTGCCGAAGAGCTTGCAGTCGGTGGGCTGCTTCACCCCGCGGATGATGGCGGGGCATTCGCAGCCCTTCACCTCGCCCGCCTGCACCGCGGGGATGTCGAAGCGCCGCTCGGCATCGAAGCGCGCATACGCCTGCTTGATGCGCAGCGCGCTGTAGGGCACCAGCCCGAGGCCGCGCCACTCGAAGGCGCGGCGCAGCTCGAAGACCTCCGCCACCAAGGCCTTGGCCTTGCGGTTGCCCTCGCGCGTGACCGCCCGCGTGTATTCGTTCTCCACCTCGTGCCGCCCCTCGTTCAACTGGCGGATCAGCATCAATGCCGACTGCATGACATCGAGCGGCTCGAAGCCGGCGATGACCACGGGTTTCTGGAATTCCTCCGCGAAGAACTCGTAGGGCTGGCTGCCGATGACGGTGCTCACATGCGAGGGCCCGAGAAAGCCGTCGATGCGGACCCGGTCCATGGCGCGCACCTCGGGCGATTCCAGGATGTTCTGGATCGCCGCCGGCGTGAGCACGTGGTTGCAGAAGACGCTGAAATTGGACAAGCCCTCCGCGGCCGCCTGGCGGATGGCGACGGCGGTGGGCGGGGTGGTGGTTTCGAAGCCGATGGCGAAGAACACCACTTCCCGGTCCGGGTTGGCGCGCGCGATTTTCAGGGCATCCTGGGTGGAATAGACCATGCGGATATCCGCCCCGGCCGCCTTGGCCTTGAGCAGGCTTCTGCGGCCGCTGGCGGGCACGCGCAGCATGTCGCCGTAGCTGCACAGGATTGCCCCGTGCGCCTCGGCCAGATGGATGGCATTGTCAATGCGCCCTGTCGGCAGGACGCACACCGGACAGCCGGGACCGTGGATGAAGCGCACGTTCTCCGGCATCAGGTCCTGCACCCCGTAGCGGAAGATGGCATGGGTGTGTCCGCCGCAGAATTCCATGAGGTGATAGCGGCGCCGCGGGTCGGCCTCGCGGCGAATGGCCGCGGAGAGGGTCTGCGCCAGGTCGCGGGTGCGGAATTCCTCGATATACTTCATGTCCCGCCCTCCGCCGCCAGTCCGGCCTCCGCGAACAGGGCCAGGGTGCGCCGCGCTTCCTCCTCGCTGATCCGGTTCAGCGCGTAGCCCACGTGGATCAGCACGTAGTCATCCACCTGGACATCCTCGACCAGGGCGAGCGAGATCTCCTTGCGGACCCCGCCCACGGCGACCATCGCCAGGTCCCCGCAGGCGTGGATGCTGACCACCCTAGCCGGCAGCGCCAGACACATGCGCGTCGTCCTCCCGGGTCGTCGCGGCGGCATGCCCGATGAGCGCCAACTGCCGCGTCGCCCGCAGCCACTGGTACCAGTCCGTCATCCCCGCGCCGCTCTGGGCGGAGACCCGCAGGACCTTGATGCGCGGATTCACGCGCCGCGCATAGTCGATGCAGCGATCGACATCGAATTGCAGGTAGGGCAGCAGGTCCACCTTGTTGAGCAGCATCAGGTCGGCGGCGTGGAACATGTCGGGGTACTTGAGCGGCTTGTCTTCCCCCTCGGTCACGGAGAGGATCACCACCTTGTGCGCCTCGCCCAGGTCGAAGGCGGCGGGACACACCAGGTTGCCGACGTTCTCGATGAACAAGAGGCTGCCGTCGGCGGGCTTGAGCGCCTCCAGTGCGTGGCCCACCATGTGGCCGTCGAGGTGGCAGCCCTTGCCGGTGTTGATCTGCAGCGCCCTGACCCCGGTCGCGCGGATGCGCTCGGCATCGTTGGCGGTCTGCTGGTCGCCCTCGATCACGGCCGCCGGCAGTTCGCCCTTGAGGTCCTCCAGGGTGCGCGTCAGCAGCGCGGTCTTCCCCGAGCCGGGACTGGAAACCAGGTTCAGCGCGAGGATGGCGTGCTCGGCGAAATAGCGCCGGTTCGCGGCCGCGTAGCGGTTGTTCTTGCCGAGGATATCCTGTTCGATGCGCACCAGGCGCGACTGGCTGAGTCCCGGCGCATGGACGCCCGCCGCGCCGCGACCGTAGTCGTGGGTATGGCCGTCATGCGAGTGAGGGTCATGCCCGTGACGGTGATCGTGCGCATGGCCGTGATGAGGGTCGTGATCATGGGTATGAGGATGGTCGTGAGGATGGTCGTGAGGATGGTCGTGATCATGGTTATGGGCATCAGGCTGCCCTTCAAGCCGGGTCTCGCCTTCGCCGCAGCCGCATACGGTACACATCATTCCACCTCCAGTTCCCTGATACTCATCTCTTCACCACCGGTCACCTGCAGCTGGTAACCCCCGCAGGCCGGACAGGCATCGAAGCGCTGTTTGACCGGCACCGTTTTCCTGCACTGCAGGCACCAGGCCTCGCCCGGCCGTTCGATCACCTCGAGTTCCGCCCCCTCGGCCAGCGAACCCTGCATGACTACGTCGAAGCCGAAGCGCATGGCTTCCACCTCCACCCCGGCGAGTCCGCCGATCTCGAGCCACACGGTTTTCACCCGGCGGAAACCCTGTGTTCTGGCCTGTTCTTCCAGTATCTGCAGGATACCAGTACACAGCGACATCTCGTGCATCAGTCTACTCTCAGATCGTAGCCTACGCAGGGATCCACGGCATTGATCAACAACGCGGCCAGGCGGCGCAGGACCGCCGTATCCGCTGCCGGCAGGCGCATCAGGCCCTGCGCCGCCGCGCCGGCGGGATGGAAATTCCACTCCGTCGGCGCCAGGATCTGGTAACGCCGCACGCCGCCACGTTCCAGTTCAACGCGATGTACCAGCCGGCCACGCGCCGCCTCCACCTGGGCCAAGCCCACCCCGGAGTACGCCCCGTCGGTGTCGGACTCCCCGCGCCCGCCCGCGAGCATCGCCTCGGCGAGGGCGCGCACGCGCGCCGGCACCCCCGCCAGCTCGGCGAGCAGGGCCGCCTGGCGCGAGAGCAGCCCGGCCCCGCCGGACGCGAGCAGTGACCGGATCAGGGGAATGTCCTGCTGGCGCGCGAGCGGTGTGGTTTCCCGCGGCTGGCCCTGCCAGTCGGGCTGCGAGATGAAGCCATCGATGCCGTGGGCCGCAAGGCGCGCGGCGAGCTCGGCATCCGGCAGCGTCGGAAGGAAGGCGGGCGTGATCGCGCCGATACCCTCCCAGCCGTTGTCCCGCACCCTCCTCAGCACGCGCGCCGCGATGCTGCCCGAATTCCTCGACCAGTTATCGAGGCCCGGCTTGTCGGTGATCGCCAGCCACTCCCGTGCGGGGCATCCGAAAATCGTCCGCTCCAGCAGGGCATCCAGCGTCCCGGCCAGATCGTGCAGCGCCCAGTCGGCGGCATGCAGCTTCACCTCGAAGCCGAACGCCCGGCCGTCGACGAAGAGCGCATTTCGGGCGTCCGGCAACAGTTTGGTCAGGGGTGCCGCGAGCGTGGCCTGACTGTCTTCATCGACGACGGCCGGCCAGTCGATCAGGATCCGCCACAGGTGCTCCCGTGCCGTCTCCAGGCAGACCAGCAGCTCGCGTGCGAGCCGGACCCCGCGCAACGGCGTTATCCCCAGCGCCCGCTCACAGGCAGACTGGGCCGCCTGCGCCTGGGCCGTGCCGCAGATGCTGTAGAGCAGCGGCAACAGCTGCAGCACGGCATCCGGTGTTTTGGCCTCGAACACCCGCGCGGCATGCACGGGACGCGTGGAGCGGATCGTCACCCCGCGCACCCGCCCGCCCTCCCGGGCAAGCGCGATAATCAACCCGCCTTCGACGGACACCGCCGGTCACCCCGCCGCACGGCGCGGGAGGGGCTTGATGCCCAGTCGTTCCAGGTAGTCGAGCGCCATCCCGATGGCCGGTTCGATCTGCCGCTTCACCGCGGGGCGCAGTCCGCCGCCGAAGTCCTCCAGTTCCACCGGCTGCACACCGATCAGCAGCAGGTGCCCGGGATAGTCGCCAAGCATCCCGGCGAGAGCGAGCACCTCCTGGAAACCGGTCTGGTGCAGGCTCATTTTCCTGGCGCCGAGGATTTTCGGGATCTCTTCGCCTTCGATCTGTTTCAGGGTACCGGGGGGGAGGCCATAGTCAACGGCATCGAATATCACCAGGATGTCCGCGGCCTGGATATGCCGCATCAGGTAGAAGCCCTGGGTGCCTCCGTCCATCAGGGTGACATGGTCCGGGAAGCGATACCGGCGCTGCAGCGCCTCGATGGCCCTCACCCCAAAGCCATCATCCGCCCACAGGACATTGCCGATGCCGAGCACGAGTACCGACGGGGGTGTTGCCATGCGCTGCTCCTCACCTCTTCTTCAAAAATCTCGATATGGCAGCAATACGGCCACACCGGGTCTGTTACATCTTGTTGTTCTGGTTTGGTTTATTATACTCCCCGCCACTGCCTGCCGGGCACGGTGAACTGACTCCCGTGAGGATGCGGGATAAACACTCTCTCAGCTTAACAGGTGGAAGCCTTGGGTCCAGACCGCCATCGCGTACCGGGGTGAATATTCTCACGCCTTCCTCCCCCAGTCCTTTCCAATCCAGAGATGAGCCTGAAGGGGCGGTGTGAGTGAGTCTGTTCAGGCGGCCGGTTGTTGGGTTTTGTTGATGGAACGGAACAGTCGTG
>JAHKKL010000160.1 GCA_020027635.1 Gammaproteobacteria bacterium | reverse complement strand
ATAAGCCGCAACTAAACGGCAAATTAGGGATCGAAACCAGTCGTTGAGGCGATTCAACTGCTGGAATCACCAAATTTCAGATTCTCTCGGTAATACTCTTTCGAACGTTGTCCATTAAGATACGTGGTGAATATCTACACCATCAGGCGGGATACCCTTAGGCGCTTTGTGTGATCGATTCTTACCCCAGGCACCATTCCTCTACCGTGAGGTGGTGACATTCGCCACAGCGATTCGGTAAACTCTTGTCCTCAAAGAATTATGCGGGTGTAGTTCAATGGTAGAACTGTAGCTTCCCAAGCTACTAACGTGGGTTCGATTCCCATCACCCGCTCCAATTCCGCCGCCTGATTTCAGGTATTCACCGTCCGTGCGAAGGGACACCCCACCTTCGCTTGTGCCGGGGTGCTTTTGTTTCTACTGTAGCAACCCTGGCAGCGCCAACGATAAACAGTCAAAGGGTTCGTCCGAATGAATACATCCGTTTCCGCGGTCAAGAACAGCCTATTTCTGAACAGGACGGTCGAGGCGGCGATACGCCTCGGCCTGATTGCCGTTCTCCTGCTCTATTGTTTCCAGATCATTCGTCCTTTCATCATCCCGGTCGTGTGGGGCGTGATCATCGCCGTCGCGGTCTATCCCAATTACCAGTGGGTCCAGCGGGCGCTCGGCGACCGGCGCACGCTGGCGGCGCTGCTGTTTGTCGTGCTGGCGCTGGTGCTCCTGGTCACGCCCACTTTCCTGCTGTCGGATACCCTGGTCACGGGGGTGACCGGGCTGGCCAGGGATCTGTCCGAGGGCTCGCTGGCCATCCCGGCGCCCCCGGAGAGCGTCGCGAACTGGCCGCTGATCGGCAAGCCGCTCGACAAGTTCTGGCGTCTGGCCTCCGTCAATCTCGCGGGGGCGCTCGGCGAAATCGGACCCCAGCTCAAGGTGCTCGGCACATGGCTGCTGTCCGCCGCCGCCGGGGCCGGTCTCGGCATCCTGCAGTTCATCGTGGCGATCATCATCGCCGGCGTGATACTCCGTCACGGCGATGCCGGCGAGCGGATAAGCCATGCCATCGCCCGGCGCCTCGCCGGAGAGCACGGGGCCGGGTTCATCGACCTGGCGCGCGCGACCATCCGCAGCGTCTCCCGCGGCATACTGGGCGTCGCCCTCATCCAGTCGATCCTCGCCGGACTCGGTTTCCTTGCCGTGGGTGTGCCGGCGGCGGGTCTGTGGGCCTTTCTGTGCCTGCTGCTGGCGGTGATCCAGATCGGCATCTTTCCCATCACCATACCGGTGGTGATCTATGTATTCGCCACCGCCGACACGACCACGGCGGTGATCTTCCTGATCTGGAGCCTCCTGATCGGGACGCTGGACAATGTCCTCAAACCGATACTGCTGGGCCGCGGCGTCAACGTGCCGATGGCGGTGATTTTCGTCGGCGCCATCGGCGGCTTTCTCGCCTCGGGCATCATCGGCCTGTTCATCGGTTCGGTCATTCTGGTGCTCGGCTACGAGCTGCTGCTCGAGTGGCTGGAACTCGATGCCGGAGCGCCCCCCGGCGAGGAGGCGCTGTCCGCCAAAAGCGCGCCGGATGAGGAGATGGACGGCGGCTGACTGCCCGGCAGCGCGGGTACCGCCGTCAACTCGCCGGGACCAGATTTTCGCTGAACTGCCGGCTGGATTCCGCCCAGGTATGCTTCAGCGCCTCCGCGCGGCATCGCCCCCGGTCGAGTTCCAGTGCGGCGAGCGCCGCCGTGCGCAGATCCTCGTCCAGGATGCCGGTCACGCCGTGCGTGACCACGTCGACCGGTCCGGTGACCGGAAACGCGGCGACCGGTACCCCGCACGCCATCGCTTCCAGCATGACCAGCCCGAAGGTGTCGGTGCGGCTCGGAAAGACAAACACATCGGCGGCGGCCAGATGCCGGGCGAGGTCTTTTCCGAACTGGTAACCCGGAAAGAGCGTCTCCGGATAGCGCCGCCGCAGATCCCTGAGGGCCGGGCCGTCGCCGATGACGCATTTCGTGCCCGGCAGATCCAGCGACAGGAAGGCCCCGAGGTTTTTTTCGACCGCGACCCGCCCGGCGTAGATGAACAAGGGACGCGCGACGTCGAGATGCGCGCGGTCCTCGGGGGAGAACAGTTCGGTGTCGACGCCGCGCGTCCAGCGCACGATATGGCGGAACCGCCAGCGTCGCAGTACCGCTTCCTGGCTGGAGGTGGCGACCATGGTGCGCGCGGCCGCCTGATGGAAGCGGCGCAGGAAGGCATAGGAGACGGCGAGCGGCACCGGCAGGCGCTTGCGGAGGTATTCGGGAAACCGGGTGTGATAGGAGCTGGTAAAAGCGAGTCCCTTGCGCAGGCACCAGGCGCGGGCGGCCAGACCCAGAGGACCCTCGGTTGCGATATGGATGTGATCGGGGCGGAGTTCGTCGAGCCGGGCATGCAGCTTGCGGGAGGGTCGCAGGGCCAGCCGTATCTCCGGGTAGCCGGGACAAGGGAGGGTGGCGTGATCCTGCGGTGTCAGCAGGGTCACCTGGTAGCCGCGCCCGGTGAGGGCGGCACGCGTCTGCATCAGCGTGTTGACGACACCGTTCACCTGCGGCCACCAGGCATCGGTGACGATAGCCAGGGTCTTGTCGTTCATTCGGCACTCCATCCGTTGACGGGAACCTGTGCAGCTGCCGGGATTGTCCTGCACTGATGTTGCAGTTTGATGACGCGGCCATGGCCGCCCTCTCCTCGATGGCACCCCAACATCCGAAACGAACCTCCTGTAGGAGCGGGCTCTTGTGCCCTTTAGGGTATGCCCGCGAATGGTTTCCCAGTCGCCGCAATTGTTCGCGGGCAAGCCCGCTCCTACAGCATTTTCATAATGCGATTAACAGAATCCTAAAGACGGGCTAATCGTAGCGTTGCATTTCACCGGCATAGTGGATCGCGTAGTCATCATGCGATCCGCAAGCCATGCCTACTACCGCGTTCGCCGAAAAGCCGGAAACCGTCGCGCAACGATGCGCGGATGTTGACACCGCACTCTGTGCCCTGTTGAACGGCTACAGCCGGTCTCCCCGGTGCTGCTCGCTGTTTCGCATCGCAAGCCGGCTGGGGGACGGGATATTCTGGTATATCCTCATGGCGCTACTGCCGCTCGTCGCGGGGTTTGATGGACTGGTCGCGGCCGCGCACATGGCGGTGTCGTCCCTGGCGGGACTGGGCATTTACACCTGGCTCAAGTCACGCATCGGCCGGGAGCGCCCGTATGCGATGCATGGAGCGCGGATCTCCTGCGCCATGCCGCCGCTCGACCGCTACAGCTTTCCCTCCGGCCACACCCTCCATGCCGTCTGTTTCAGCAGCATTGCCTGCGCTTACCTTCCGGTGCTCGCCTGGGTGCTGGTGCCGTTCGCCCTGCTGGTGGCGCTCTCGCGCCTGGTCCTGGGGCTGCACTACCCGACCGATGTGCTGGCCGGGGCGCTCATCGGCGGTGGCCTGGCCGCACTGAGTTTTGCCGTAGTCGCGCCGCCGAACTGACCGCCGCGCCCGCATTTCTCATCGGGCGCCGGCAGAACGATATTAAGGTGTATGGGTGCTGACTTTATCTGACTTGCAGTGTCTGAAAGGCAAATTCCGACCCATTTCTGTCCTTCATTAAACATGAAGGTTGGATAAGCGTTCGCTATGGAAGATAAAAACGCTTGTGGCGCAGACGCCTTCAATTTTCCTTGTCATCATAAGGACTCATTCGTAAGGAATTCCGGAATTCTGTCGAAAGTCCTTACGTTTTTCGGGTAAGTATTAAGTACGTAGAGACGTTTTATTCCCCTGATAAATCGGGCTTTATTTTTATGGCGTGATTATTGCCTCATGAATCGTTGGCCAGTAAGAGCCATGATGCCGGATAACCGGCACGCAATGAATTTACGGAGATTTCACCATGTATCGATCACGTCTCATCGGCGCGTTGTGCGCGTCGTTCTGTTTGATGGTTCCATTTACCGCAGGAATGCTCCCTGTCGATGCGTGGGCTGTGTCCATACCGGACGCGCATTACGAACTTGGAGTCAGTAGTCAAGTAGAGCCCGGGGGCATTGTTTTTCCGGTATTTGGGGTCGGCTCTATCGGCCACACTTACTGTACTCCAGGCGGAGGCTGCGAAACGAGTAGTGCGGTGATGAACGCCCCAGACATGACTATCAGCGGGAACATGTACGGGCTCATTGGCACAATCCCCTCTTCGGCATCGGGAATTATTCAATATTATTACGCGGTCATCGGTCCAGCCGATGTATCCGTGCCGATGTTAATTTCCGCCAGTGTATCGACCTCGGTTTTTGGCGGTCCTCCCGGAGGAACTGTGACGGGGGTAACGGGCAGAGTTGTGTGGACCACCGGCTCGGGCTCGGGTACCGAATCAATTATTGGCTGCTCCACACTCGATCCTGGGGGATGCAATGCGGGTGGTGGTGCTTATTACCCATCTTCTGCAAGCGTAGTAGATCATCCATTCTCTGTGAGTGCGAATGCAGTACAACAGATAGCTTTGAGCCTGACTGGTAGTGCCGGCTACGGTACGGTCACATCGTACTATGAGGGCAGTGTCGACCCGCTCGTCAACATCGATCCTGCCTGGCTAGCGGATAATCCCGGGTACAGTCTGGAATTCAGTTCGAATATTTCCACGGTGCCGCTACCTGCCGCCATATGGCTGTTCGGCGGTGGCTTGATGGGGCTGATCGGCGCGGGCCGGGGCCGACGTTGATACTTCGGTGATTCAAACGCTTCGGCTCTTTTGAGGGGGTGCCGAGGCAGTCTTTTCCCGGCTAAGTTCGGAACATCAAAAACGCAGGCCGATAAATGGCAACTTATGTCCGCGTGAGGCGGTCAACGCACTTAAATCCGACACTGTCTGTCATCTTATGTCGCGACTATTGAACCTTACCTAAATGATGGACAGATCTGTAGCCTGGATGGAGCGAAGCGAAATCCGGGAATGAAGAGGCATCTCCCCGGGTTTCGGCCTGCGGGCCTGCACCCAGGC
>JAHKKL010000015.1 GCA_020027635.1 Gammaproteobacteria bacterium | reverse complement strand
GCAGCGGCGCCGTCCGGAACGTTTACGGAACGCTCTTGGTCACCATCGACGAGTTACCGCTTTCACGGCCGTTGACGTCGTAGGTCGACATAACGAGGTAGTAGGTACCCGACGCTAGATTGGTCAGGTTCACTTTTTGTGCCGTGCCATCAGCCACGTTGACCTGACTGGTGTAACTACCGGCCGTTTTCCCGTAATGGATGTGAAAGCCGTCGATATCCGCCAGGGACAGCGGTGTGCCGTCAGATCGCTTCACGGGTGCCGTCCAGCTCAAGGTGATACTTCCGGTCTTAACCGAAGTGGAGTCGACCCGGATGCTGAATGCCGGCAGGCTCGCGCTCGCCTTGCCGTCAGTCACCGAAATCACGATGTTGCCGTAGGTCCCGACATTGCCCGTCCCGGGCGTGCCGCTCAGGCGACCGGTCGACGTGCTGAAGCTCGCCCAAGCGGGCTTGTTGCCGATGCTGAAGCTCAAAATATTCCCGTCGGCGTCCGTGGCGCTCGGCTGGAAGGCATAGGCGCTGCCGGCCACCACCGAAGTCGCCGGCGTGCCGCTGATCACCGGCGCGCGATTGGTGGTGGAAGTCGTGGAATTGACCCGGATGCTGAATGCCGGCAGGCTCGCGCTCGCCTTGCCGTCAGTCACCGAAATCACGATGTTGCCGTAGGTCCCGACATTGGCCGTCCCGGGCGTGCCGCTTAGGCGACCGGTCGACGTGCTGAAGCTCGCCCAGGCGGGCTTGTTGCCGATGCTGAAGCTCAAGGTATTCCCGTCGGCGTCCGTGGCGCTCGGCTGGAAGGCATAGGCTTTGCCAGCTACCACCGAAGTCGCCGGCGTACCGCTGATCACCGGTGGATGGTTGACATAGACCCGGATGCTGAACGCCGGCAGGCTTACCCTCACCTTCCCGTCAGAGACCGAAATCACGATGTTGCTGTAAGTCCCGACATTGCTTGTCGTGGGTGTGCCGCTCAGGCGCCCGGTCGACGTGCTGAAGCTCGCCCAGCCGGGCTTGTTGCGGACGCGGAAGCTCAATCTATTCCCGTCGGCGTCCGTGGCGCTCGGCTGGAAAGCATAGGCGCTACCGGCCGCCACCGAGGTGGGCGGCGTGCCGCTGATCACTGGCGCATGGTTGGTAGCGCTGAACGCCTGCAGACTCGCCAGCGCAAGAATGACTGCCAGCAGCACTTTGAGAAATCCGATAGGCGAATTCCGCGTGGTCATCCGGTAATTGTTTAAGGTGTCTTTCATGCTCAGTTCCTCGGTAAGTCCAATTCATTTCGCAAGCCGGTGCCGTCAAGTGCGTTACCATTCCTGGTGAATCGCACCGAATCGGTATCCACACGAGTCAAATATTTCGATGCACTGGGCGCAGGGCTTGCAGGTCATGGTCGACAGCCACATTCAGAAGGAAGAAGGCGTCTTCCTGGATGAGGCATTCGCAGGCGGACAAGCAACGATGTCGCATAAGAATATTGGCAATTACTGTGCCACCTGATTTGACCGCATGAAGATTGGCGCCTCAGGACTGCCAAAACGACGGCATGGGGATATGCCTGGTGTGTGCTAGTAATGGAAATGTACTAACAGAATAGATAGTTATGAGCACGATCCGCCGATTGAACCCGCCCCCCTGGCGAGGGGGACTGAAGCAATCATCCGTCCACCACCCGGCACTAATTACCGCAGGGATACGGGAACGGCCATCGTCCCTGTTACCGTTGCCCGACGGATCGCCTCGAAGGCAATATAACTATCTGTTTATATAATACTATTTAGATATCATGCGGGACAGAAACGAGCCTGGAGAAAGGTTGAAACGCACAATGGGTCGGTGGTGAATTGTCTTTGTCTCAGAATAGAGACAATTAAAGCAACCCTGACTCAGCCAGTTAGTGTCAATTCCGCTGAAAACGTCCGCAATCAGCGACACTGGCCAAGCAATAATCGCCGATAGCGCGGCCTGGCCTTCCTTTATACCGAGCAGGAGCCATTGCCGAGGAAGCCGGGATCGACCCGCCTCCGGGACGGTGAGAAATGATGGGCTAGTCGGTTGCCACCACGGCCGGGCGTTGGCTGACCCTGGCTTTCACCGTGAAGGGCTTGCCCTGGCGCGAGCCATCCAGCCGGACCACGGCGTCGGGTTGCTGTTCTGAGATCAGCTTCATTGCCTGCTGAGCCTCATTGACCGGCTGATTGTTGATGGTCAGCACGACATCCCCGGGCAGAATCCCGGCCTCGTCGGCCGGGCCGTCGCGCAATACGCCGGAAATCAGCACGCCACTGGTGCTGTCGAGGTTGAGGGATTGCGCGAGATCGGCCGTCAGGTCCTGCGCCTCGATGCCGAGCCAGCCGCGCACGACATGTCCATGCTCGATGATCTGCTTCATCACCCCCTTGGCCATGCTCACGGGAATCGCGAATCCGATTCCCTGCGACCCCCCGGAACGACTGTAGATGGCCGAGTTGATACCGATGAGTTCCCCCTTGGCATTGATCAGTGCGCCACCCGAATTGCCCGGGTTGATGGCGGCATCGGTCTGGATGAAGTCCTCGTAGGTATTAATGCCCAGATGATCCCTGCCCGTGGCGCTGATGATGCCCAGGGTGACGGTCTGACCAACGCCGAAGGGATTGCCGATCGCCATGGCGATGTCGCCGACGCGCAGGGTATTCGAGTCGCCGATCACCATGGCCGGCAGCCGGTCGAGTGCAATGCGCAGAATGGCGAGGTCGGTCTCGGCGTCTACGCCGACGACGGCGGCGCGCGCGCTGCGCCCGTCCGCCAGCAGCACCTGGATTTCATCGGCACCGCTGATGACATGATTGTTGGTCAGGATGTAGCCCTTGCTGCTGATGATGACACCGGAACCGAGACTGGTCTGTATTTCCTTTTTGGCACTGGAAAAACGGTTACCGAAGAAATGCTGGAAGATGGGGTCATCCAGGAAGGGGTGGGTGCGCCGGGTAATGACCTTGGCGGTCTGGACGTTGACCACGGCCGGCATTGCCCGCCCGACCGCATCGGCATAGGATGCCGGACCGCTCAAGCCGCTGTTTTCAGGCGCTGCCGCCGGTACCGGGCTTTCCCTCACCTCGACGACATTGTCGGTGCTGCGCAGCAGGTCGGGTTGTACGAACAGGATGTACAGGAATGCCAGCGCGAGCCCGGTAGTGGCGGCTTGCAGGACAAAGGAGACTAACTTGCGAATTGCCATGGGTGGTATAACCTGCTGATGACTCGGAAGCGCTGCGCTGATTTACCGCAGAGGCGCAAAGTACGTGGAGAAAAACTACATTAAAGGATTCATAACCCTTGATCACCGGGAACAGGGAAGCACAACGGGTTGGTAGGCCGGATAATTATGCTCAAAGTTCAACCAGGCCAATTCCGGTAAGCAGGAGGGCAGTGCGAACGTCAATGGCTCTGCGTTCTCTGCGTCTGCGCGGTGGGTTTTCCATGACGGCTAACATATCACATTAAAGGAACCGGATCGCATGGCAACCCTGCGGGAACTGGTGGATTACACCAATACATTGCTCGCTATCGGACGCTTCCCGGACTACTGCCCCAATGGCCTGCAGGTGGAGGGGAGGCCGGAAGTCGAAATGCTGGTCAGCGGCGTGACGGCCAGCCAGGACCTGATTGAAGCGGCGATCGCGGCAGGCGCCGATGCCGTGCTGGTGCACCACGGGTATTTCTGGAAGGGGGAAGATCCGTGCATCACGGGCATGAAGCGCCGGCGCCTGCAACGTCTGCTGGGCACGCAGACCAGCCTGCTCGCCTATCACCTGCCGCTCGATGCGCACCCCGAACTGGGCAACAACGCGCAGCTGGGCCGGGTGCTGGGCTTCGAGACCCGCGGCACCTTCGGCGGTGACGACGGGGCCGGTTTCGTGCACTATGCGTATCCCGAGCCGGGTATGGATGCCGCGGCGCTCGCCGAGCGCATCCGCTGCGCGCTCGGTCGGACGCCGCTGCACATCCCCGGCGCGCACGAGGTCATCCGCTCGGTCGGCTGGTGCACCGGCGCGGCGCAATCGTGGATCGAGGCGGCGGCGGGGCGGGGACTGGAAGCCTTTATCAGCGGCGAAATCTCGGAACAGACCGTACATGTCGCGCGTGAATGCGGCATCCACTACTTCGCTGCCGGTCATCACGCCACGGAACGCTTCGGGGTGCAGGCGCTGGGTAATCACCTAGTGGAACGCTTTTCCATAGGCCACCGGTTTATCGATATCGAAAATCCGGTCTAGGGAGCACCCCGGCGCATAACCGTGCGGCTGATCTAAGCTACACTACCGCTTACTTTTTTCCATATTGCCCTTGACCTTGTGGGGCAGTTGGACCATCCTATGCCGTCCTGACGGAATTCATATAGCAATTCTGAATATTCCTATTTAATTAATAATACCTTGCCCGGCCAATATCTATTGCGGGCGGGATACAAGTTATTGATTTTTCTACTTGGAGAATGCTTGCATGAGTGGCAATGAGGTCAATCCAAGCAGGCGTCGGTTCTTGACCGCAGCCACTACCGTCGTCGGCGGGGTGGGGGTGGCATTTGCATTGGTGCCTTTCATTTCATCCATGCAACCGAGTGCCAAGGCACGCGCCGCAGGCGCCCCGGTACGGGCCGATATCAGCAAGCTTGAGCCGGGTCAGATGATCCGCGTCAAGTGGCGCGGCAAGCCGGTCTGGATCGTCGACCGGACGCCGGAAATGCTCGACACGCTGCCGACGCTGGATAGCCAGTTGCGCGACCCGCAGTCCGATCACTCGGAACAGCCCGACTATGCCAAAAACGGATACCGTTCCATCAAGCCCAAGTACCTGATATTGATCGGTATCTGTACCCACCTGGGCTGCTCGCCGACCTTCCGCCCGGATATTGCGCCGGCCGATCTCGGCAAGGAGTGGAAGGGCGGCTTTTTCTGCCCCTGCCACGGTTCCCGTTTTGATCTGGCCGGGCGTGTCTTCACGGGTGTTCCGGCGCCGCTCAACCTGCCGGTACCCCCGCACCGTTACCTGAGCGAGACTGAAATCCTGATTGGCGATGAAGGAGGGGCGGCGTAATGGCTGAAAAATGGAAGACCGGCGTGCTCGGCTGGATAGATGCGCGTTTCCCGCTCAGCCAGATGTGGAATGAGCACCTGGCGGAGTATTACGCACCCAAGAACTTCAACTTCTGGTACTACTTCGGCTCCCTGGCACTGATGGTACTGGTCATGCAGATCGTGACCGGTATCTGGCTGACCATGAACTACAAGCCGGATGCCCTGCTGGCATTCAATTCCGTCGAATACATCATGCGGGATGTGAACTGGGGCTGGCTGATCCGTTACATGCATTCCACCGGCGCCTCCTTCTTCTTTATCGTGGTGTACCTGCACATGTTCCGCGGCCTGCTGTACGGCTCCTACAAGAAACCGCGGGAACTGATCTGGATCTTCGGCATGATCATCTATGTCTGCCTGATGGCCGAGGCGTTCATGGGTTATCTGTTGCCCTGGGGGCAGATGTCCTACTGGGGCGCGCAGGTCATCATCTCGCTGTTCGGCGCCATTCCCGGCATCGGGGAATCCCTGGCGCTGTGGATTCGCGGCGACTACGTCATCTCCGACGTCACCCTCAACCGCTTCTTTGCCTTCCATGTCATTGCGGTGCCGATCATCCTGCTGGCGCTGGTGGTGATGCACATCCTCGCCCTGCACGAGGTCGGTTCCAACAACCCCGACGGCGTCGAGATCAAGAAAACCAAGGGTCCGGACGGCCATCCCGTGGACGGCATCCCGTTTCATCCCTACTACACCGTGAAGGACATCGTGGGAGTGATCGTCTTCCTGATTTTCTTCTGCATCGTGGTGTTCTTCATGCCGGAGCTGGGCGGCTGGTTCCTCGAGCGGGATAACTTCATCCCGGCGGATCCGCTGAAGACCCCGGAACATATCGTGCCGCTGTGGTACTTCACGCCGTTCTACGCCATCCTGCGCGCGGTGCCGGACAAGTTCCTCGGGGTCGTCGCCATGGGCGCGGCCATCGTGCTGCTGTTCTTCCTGCCCTGGCTGGACCGCAGTCCGGTGAAATCCATACGCTACCGCGGCATCCTGTACAAGCTGGCGCTCGTGGTGTTCGTCATCAGTTTCCTCGCGCTGGGCTATCTGGGCGGCGAGCCGGCGACGCCGGTGCTCACCAACTTCGCGCGTCTGTTCAGCATTCTGTATTTTGCGTTCTTCGCGGCCTTGCTGTTGATTCCGATGTTCGAAAAAACCAAACCGGTACCTGACAGGGTGACGTCAAAATGAAGAAGCGATTCCTCCCCTTGTTGCTCGTCTTGGTTCCCGCGCTGACACTGGCGGCCGCGGGCGGGGTGCATCTCGACAAGGCCAACATCGACCCCGATAACCAGCAGTCGCTGCAGCGGGGCGCACGCCTGTTCGTCAACTACTGTCTGAGCTGCCATGCGGCGGGCTTGATGCGTTACGAGCGCATGGGCCATGACCTGGGCATCACTGAACCGGTGGTTGCCGAGAACCTGATGTTTACCGGCGGCAGGGTCGGCGAGCTGATGACCGTCGCCACCGATCCCGACGACGCCGTCGAGTGGTTCGGCACCGTGCCGCCGGATCTGTCCGTGATCGCGCGCTCACGCGGCGTCGACTGGCTGTATACCTACCTGCGTTCCTTCTACAAGGATGATTCGCGCGTCACCGGCGTCAACAACCTGGTATTCCCTGACGTTGGCATGCCGGATGTGCTCTGGGAACTGCAGGGCTGGCAGAAGCCGGTCATCACCACCGTGAAGGACTCTGATGGCACCGAGCGCAAGGTGGTCGAGCTCGAGCTGGAAGAACCCGGGCTGTTGAGCCCCAAGGAATACGATCGCGCCGTGCGCGATCTGGTCAATTTCATGGATTACATGGCCGAGCCCGGCAAGCATGACCGGCGTGCACTCGGGGTGAAGGTGATCATGTTCCTGCTGGTGTTCCTTGTCGTCGCCTATCTGATGAAAAAAGAATTCTGGAAAGACGTGCACTGACCCGGTAATCCCCGGGCCTGGAAACATCTACATAAGGAGGATTTGATTAATTCCGCCATGCCGGCCCGACCTGCCCGAGACGGCACGCGAGCAGGGTACGGGTGTCGGTCACCGGTGGTTTTTCGTGAACGGGGGCGGACGCAGCGCGGATTAATCAGGTTTTCCATGGGGAGTAAAACCGCATGGCGCTGGTTGCCAATCGACGTTCGGTCATGACCTTGTTCTCTTCGGCAACCCACCCGGAGAGCCATCGGGTACGGCTGGTGTTCGCGGAAAAAGGCATCACGGTGGAAGTGGTGGATGTCGACGCCAATAACAAGCCCGAGGACCTGATCGACCTGAATCCCTACAACAGCGTGCCGACACTGGTGGACCGGGAACTGGTTCTCTACGATCCCCGCACGATCATGGAATACCTTGATGAGCGTTTCCCGCACCCGCCGCTGATGCCGGTCGATCCCGTGTCCCGGGCGCGCGCCCGGCTGGCACTGTACCGCATCGAGAAGGACTGGTACGAACAACTGCCCGCACTGGAATCCAAGAGTGAAAAGGTGTTCACCAAGGCGCGCAAGATCCTGCGTGACAGCCTCACATCCGGCGCGGAGGTGTTCGGCGCCAAACCCTTTTTTCTGAGCGATGAGTTTTCCCTGGTCGATGCCACCATCATTCCCGTCCTCTGGCGCCTCAAGCACTACCACATCGACCTGCCGCGCCAGGCGAAGCCGGTGATGCAGTATGCCGCGCGCATGTTCGCGCGGGATTCGTTCAAGGCCAGCCTTACCGACGCCGAACACGAAATGATGGAATAGGGACGGTTTGGCCGGGGTTCACCCTGGCTGTCTCCGGATTATCCCGCCTGCATCCAGGGGTCGTGAAAATATCCCCTGACCCGCCGAAACTTCTTTCCCCGAGGGCGCGGGTTTTCGCGGAACCCGTCGTGACGGCTGTCTTCCGGAGTCCCGGGGTGAGGCGGTGTCACTGTATCTTTTCGCCCCGCTCTTGTATCTTTCCCGCCATGACCAGCAGCCGTCCCTACCTGATACGGGCCATTCATGAGTGGATCGTGGACAACTTCATGACGCCTTATCTGCTGGTGGATGTCGAGAGTGAAGGCGTCGATGTGCCGCGCCAGCACGGCCAGAACGGCAAGATCGTGCTCAATGTCAGTCCCCGGGCCGTGGATGGATTGCTGCTGAGCAACGAGGCCATCGGCTTCCGTGCCCGCTTTGGCGGCATTTCCACCGAGGTGTATGTTCCCGTCGATGCGGTTCTCGCCATCTACGCCAAGGAAAACGGCCGTGGCATGGTCTTTACCGAAGACGAGGAGGAACCCGGTCCCGATACTCCCGCGGCAAGCCCGGCCGGACGGCCGCGGCTCAAGGTGGTCAAGTAGTTCGACAGGCGCCTTGTCAAGGCGATGCGTTCTTGCGGACGGGCTCCATGCGCAGCTGGTTGGAGGGCACGCCGCTTTCCAGCAGGAAGGCTTCGGTGGTTTCCAGCAACGCCCCCGGAAGGCACACGTAGTAATCACAGTCGGCCACCTCACCAACGGCGGCGATGATGTCCGGCAGCACGTCTTCCACCAGACGGCCGCTCGCCAGTTCGATCGGGTGATAATGGAAATTCTCCAGCGCATCCTGCCAGGAACGGCAGCGGTTGCCGAGGTACGGGGTGTTATCGTCGGTGATGATCCAGTAGAGGTACACCTGCTGCGCGGTGTTCAGCGACAAGGCGTGTTCGATCAGGCTCTTGACGGGTGCAAAACCGGTGTTGCAGGCCAGGAAGACGAGCGCGCGCGTGGAGTTTTCATCGAGGGTGAACTCGCCACGAGGACCCCTGATGGTGAGGGTTTCGTTCACCTTCAGGGTGCCGGCAAGGTAGGCGGAAATGTCCTGTCCCGCCAGCGTGGGGATGTGGAAATCCAGCGTCTTGTCATCACAGGGGCAACTGGCGATGGAGAAGTCGCGTGCCGGGAGGTGATCGAGTTTCAGCGAAACGTACTGGCCGGCGAGGAAACGCAGCCGCCTTGTGCGCGGTGTTTTCGTGCGCAGGATGAAGGTGCCGGTATCCGGGCGCTCTATTTTTTTCACCCGAATCTCGATTTCCTGCAACGGGATGTCATGCGTACTGACGGCTTCCGCGGCCTCGATCACCAGGTCGGAGGCCGCGGTGTTGCAGCAGGCGAGAAAGTAGCCCAGGGCCTTCTCGGTTTCCGTCAGGGAATAGTCATGCAGGCAGAACTTCTTCAGTCGTCCGGAAACCACCTTGGCCTTGCACAGTCCACAGGTGCCGGTATTGCAGCCGTAGTTGAGCGCCAGCCCGCTGCTCAGCCCGGCCTCCAGTATCGAATTTGCCCCCTCGATGTAGTATTCATGCCCGCTCGGCAGCACCCGTACCTTGGCCGCCATGAAGCGCGGGAATTCTTCCCGGGTGAGAATGTCCTCCCCCTCGCCTGATGCCGCCCGCAGCGCCTGCACCGCCTCGTGCAGCCAGCCCCGCAACTGGTTGAATGCCGCATCCCGTTCCAGGTCCTCGCTGTCGAGATCCTGCAGTTTGAGCTTCAGATTCTCGAGCAGTTCCCGGTAGCGCCGCGACTCGCTCCTCGCCTTCGCCAGCTCCCGGTTGAGCGCCTGTATGCGGTTGGTGCAGGCGGTGATATCCGGGAATTCGTGATCGGGACGGATGACTTTGCTGACTGCCTGTTCCATGATTTCGCCGACGCGGTCCAGCATGCTCGAGTCCTCGGCCTCCGCATGCGGATAGGCGTGCAGCAGATCAGACAGCAGTATCGCGCCTTCGAAGGTGCGCAGCTCTCCCGACTGGATCCGGTTCTGCAGTTCGCTGCGCTTCACCCCCACCATACGGGCGGCCTGGGAGAGGGAAATCAGTCGCGGCATGGGCGCTCCTTCGGGGATTCGGGGAACTCGTGCAACTTACGTTACCATATCCACTGGGCATTTGACTGTGGTCAGGCTATGAGCGCCACCGGTTGTTGCGGCGGCCGAAAGCCATGAAGTCGTAATCCGGGAGGAACGGATGATCGAAGTGACCGTCGCGGATATTACCGGACTCCAGGTGGATGCCATCGTCAACGCCGCCAACAGCAGCCTGCTGGGCGGGGGCGGTGTGGACGGCGCCATCCACCGGGCGGCCGGACCCGAGTTGCTGGCGTACTGCCGCACCCTGGGCGGGTGCCGTACGGGCGAGGCGAAGCTCACGCCCGGTTTCCTGCTGCCGGCGCGGTGGGTCATCCATACCGTCGGTCCCGTGTGGCATGGCGGCAGTCATGGCGAGGAGCGTCTGCTGAGATCCTGCTACCAGTCGAGTTTCGCGCTGGCACTCGCCAACGGGGTCCGCTCCATCGTCTTCCCGTGCATCAGCACCGGCGTGTACGGTTATCCCAAAGACCAGGCGGCGGGCATCGCGCTCGCCATGATGCGCGCGCACGAAGAGCGCTTCGAACGCATCATCGCCTGCTGTTTCAGCGAGGGTGATGCGGAACACTATCGGCGTTTACTGGCTGAACCGAGATAGACGGGGCCGGCGCCGGAGTGGCGGACACTTCAACCCCGGTGTCTGCGCCCAGGAACAGCAGCGGATCCACCCGCGCGTCATTGAGGCTCACGCTCCAGTGCAGGTGCGGCCCGGTGACACGGCCGGTCTTGCCGACCGCGCCGATGGGTTCGCCGCTTGCCACGCGCTGGCCCGGTTGCACGTCGATGCGGCTCATGTGGCAGTACATGGTGATCAGGCCCTGGCCATGGTCGATGAACACGGTATTGCCGTTGAAGAAGAAATCGCCAGCGTCGATGACGGTACCGGGGGCGGGGGCCCGGATCGGGGCGCCTTCTCCGGCCGCGATATCGAGGCCGCTGTGGGGCTTGCGCGGCTGTTCGTTGAAGTAGCGCCGCAGGCCGAAGGGACTGCTGAACGGGCCGTCCGCCGGCTTGAGGAAATCGAGGGTCACCGCCGTGCTCTCCGTCCAGTGCCGCAGGGCCGCCTCGATCCGTTTCTGTTCGCGGTTGATCCGCTCCAGGTCGCGCGGCTCCGGATTGACCTTGCGCTTGTCCTCGATGGTGAGGTGTTGCGTCTCGTAGGTTTTGTCGCTGACCTGGAACGTCAGGCGCAGCGGCTTCCTCGCCCGAGTCCGTGCCTCCAGGTAATGCGTACCGGGCTCCACGCCGAGCGCCAGGCCGACGATGGCGTAGGTCTGGTCTTCCTGGCGGGCGATGAGGACCCGCCGCTTTTCATAACGCACGCTCGCCGGGTCGGCATCCGCCGGCAGGCGGATCGCGGCGATGCCGCCCGGCACCGGCGTGTGATCCAGGGTGAAGGCAGGGCACCACGCCGGCAGCAGCAACGCGATGAGCGGTAACAGCGGGAGTGAACGGGACATGAGCGATAGTTCTCAGGGTATTGGGGTTTCCGGGGCGGCTGGCCACGTGATCAGGGTCACTCCGTCGCGTCCACCGTGCATACCAGCGTACCATCGGCCAGCCGGGTCTCGACCCGGTCGCCGGGTTTGACCGTGGCCGCCTGACGCAGGATCCGGCGCTCGGGCAGGTGGCTGACGATGGCGTAACCACGCTGCAGCGTGGCCAGCGGACTGATGGTGTCGAGCGAGCGGCAGGCCAGTTCCAGCCGGCGGCGTTTCTCCGTGAGCAGGCCCTGCATGGCGGTCCCGAGGCGTTGCGTCAGCAGACCTTGCTGCAGGCCGAAACGGGCGAGCTGTTGCGCCGGTGAGTGGCGTTGCAGATTTGCATGCATTTCCTTAAGTCCGGAATTCAACTCACTGATCCTGAAGCCGATGATCAGGCGCGCGCGTTGTTCGAGATCGTCCAGGCGCTGGGCCTGCTGACGCAGGTATTGTCCGGGGTGCACCTGCTGCAGGCGCTTCTCAAGCCACGTCAGCTGTCGATGGTGATCGGACAGCGTGTGTCGCAGGCGGTTCTCCAGGCGGGCAGCGAGCTGCGCGAGCCGGTCCAGCCACTCGAGCTGGTCGGGACTGACCAGCTCCGCGGCGGCGGAGGGCGTCGCAGCCCGCTGGTCGGCGACGAAGTCGGCGATGGTGAAATCGATCTCATGCCCGACGGCGCTGACCAGCGGAATTCGGCAGTCATGGATCGCGCGCGCCACCACCTCTTCGTTGAACGGCCACAGATCCTCCAGCGAACCGCCGCCGCGTGTCAGGATCAGCACGTCGCAGTCGGCGCGCGCGCTGGCCAGCCGGATGGCGTTCGCGATCTCGCCGCCGGCCTCCTTGCCCTGTACCGGCACCGGGTAGATCAGCACCGGGATGGCGGGGAAACGCCGGCGCAGCACGCTGATCACATCGCGTACCGCCGCGCCCGAGGGGGAAGTGATGACGCCGATGCGCGCCGGCAGGTAGGGCAGTGGCTGTTTGTGGGCTGCATCGAACAGACCTTCGTCGGCCAGCTTGCGCTTCAGCTCCTCGAAGGCCCGGCGCAGCGCCCCGTCGCCGGCCTCTTCCATGTGCTCGACGATGAGCTGGTAGTCGCCGCGCGGCTCGTACAGGCTGACCCGGGCGCGCACCAGTACCTGCAATCCCTCTTCCGGGCGGAAACGGATGGTCTGGTTGCGGGTGCGAAACATCGCGGCGCGGATCTGGGCGCGGGCATCCTTGAGAGTGAAGTAGAGGTGCCCGGAGGAAGGGCGGGAAACGTTGGACAATTCGCCTTCCAGCCAGATGCGGGGGAAACCCTGTTCGAGCAGCAGCCGTGCCTCCAGGTTGAGACGGGAAACGCTGAAGATGTCGCGTTCCGGCGCCGTGCCGTCGTGGTCCGCTGTCAAATCCGCCATGGCGGGCAAGGATACCATTGTTTCTTGCGGGAATACCCGATTCCCGATGGTGTTTCCGGGCGTGAAACACTGGATATGGTTTACCGCGGTCGGTGCAGTCCCTATAATTAGCGGCCATCCTCTACCGCTGGACCTACGCCCATTTATGCGCATCGTGCAGGAAGCCCTTACTTTTGATGATGTCCTCCTGCTGCCGGCGCATTCCACCGTGCTGCCCCGCAACGTCAGTCTGCACAGCCGCTTGACGCGGGAAATCGAACTGAAGATCCCCCTGCTGTCGGCCGCCATGGATACCGTCACCGAATCCCGGCTGGCGATCAGCCTGGCCCAGGAGGGCGGCGTCGGCATCATCCACAAGAACATGCCGGCCGAGCAGCAGGCCGGCGAGGTGCGCCGTGTGAAGAAATTCGAGAGCGGGGTGATCAAGGACCCGATCACCGTGCCTTCGACCGCCACGATACGCGAGGTCATCGACCTGACCCGTGCCAACAATATCTCCGGCGTGCCGGTGGTGGACGGCGAGGACCTGGTGGGCATCGTGACCAGCCGCGACCGGCGCTTCGAGACCAACCTGGACAAGCCGGTTACCAGTGTCATGACCCCCAGGGATCGCCTGGTCACGGTCCGGGAGGGCGCGGACCGGGGGGAGGTGATCGCGCTGTTGCATAAGCATCGCATCGAGCGGGTGCTGGTCATCAACGGCGGTTTCAAGCTGCGCGGCATGATCACGGTGAAGGACATCCAGAAGTCCACCGACTATCCGAATGCCTGCAAGGATGATCAGGGCCGCCTGCGCGTGGGCGCCGCGGTGGGCACCAGCGCGGAAAACGACCAGCGCATCGCCGCGCTGGTCGAGGCGGATGTCGACGTCATCGTAGTGGACACGGCCCACGGCCATTCCCAGGGCGTGCTGGACCGGGTGAGATGGATCAAGCGGCACTATCCCGACGCGCAGGTCATCGGCGGCAATATCGCCACCGCGGCGGCGG
>JAHKKL010000159.1 GCA_020027635.1 Gammaproteobacteria bacterium | reverse complement strand
GCAGTCGCTCCGGGCATCCTGCCCTCACGCGACACTTGCACATCCCTGTGCATCGTCCCTGCTGTCGACGGTCCCCGTTTTCCAGGCCCCGCACCCGCTGCCAGCGTTGACAGGTGGGATCCGGGCGAGAGCTGCAAGACCGTCTGCCGCAGGGATGCGGCAGTCGAGCCTACAGGGAGGTATTTACGGCGAGTCTTGCGGCCCTCGCACGGATGCCGCCCTTCTCCGCAGAGGCTGAGTTTCAGGGGTAATCGGGGAATCCAATAGCCGCGGCGGGCCTCCCCGATTCAGGGCAGGCGGAGAGTAGACAGGTGATTTGCCGTGCTGGATAAAATGGGTTCAGCCGCTGAGGTGGATGGATTCCGGCAGGGTGATGTCCATCGATACCGGCAGGTGATCGGAGAGCGAGTAGTTCAGTACCTTGATGCGGTCGACCTGGAGGGTCGGCGTCACCAGGATATGATCGATGTTGCGCTGCGGGCACCAGCTCGGGAAGGTATGCAGGCCGTGATAGGGTTCCTGCATCATGGTGCGGTTGATCAGATAATTCATCTCCGCGCTTTGCGAGCGGCAGTTCAGGTCGCCCATCAGGATCACGTGGCGGTATTCATTGACGAGTTCACTGATATAGCCGAGCTGGCGCAGGCGCGCGCGCCGTCCCAGCGCCAGATGCAGGATCAGCACCACGAGGGAATCTTGGCGGGTACCGTAGCGGATCAGCAGGGCGCCCCGTCCGGGTATGCGCCCCGGCAGGCGGTGTTCACTGATCTCGGTGGGATTGAAGCGGCTCAACAGACCGGTGCTGTTCCGGGCGAATCGCCCCAGGCGACGGTTGGTCTGGTCATACCAGAACGGGAACTGCGCCTTCTCCCCCAGGTACTGGGTCAGATTGACATAGCCGCTGCGCAGGCTGCCGGCGTCGACCTCCTGCAGGCCGACGATGTCATAGTCCCTGATCTGGCTGGCAACCCGGTCCAGGTTGCTGAAACGCTGGGCGTGCGGCAAAACATGCTTCCAGCTATGCGTGACGTAATGGCTGTAGCGCGTCGTGCGTATGCCGGTCTGGATGTTGTAGCTGAGCAGGCGGATGCGCTGGCCGGCAGCGTCGATAACATCGTCACCCGGCTTGTGCTGCAGTGCCACTGTGGCTAGATCGGACATACCAGTTTGCCCATTTGCTCCGTGAGTTTGATGTTTTCCCGGTAATCGACGGGGCAGTCGATGATACTTACCGTGTCGCTGGCGAGCGCCTCCGTCAGTATGTCCTGCAGGTCCTGCGTCCTCCCGACCCGGTAACCCCTGCCACCAAACGACTCGGCATATTTCACGAAGTCGGGGTTGGTGAAATGCACATGCGAGCTACGGCCGAACCGGTTGAGCTGTTTCCACTCGATCAGCCCGTAACTGCTGTCGTTCCAGATCAGTATAACGAGCGGCAACCTGCAGCGCACCGCCGTTTCGATCTCCTGGGAGTTCATCAGGAAGCCGGCATCGCCGGTGACGGCGACGATATGACGTTCCGGATGCACCAGCCGGGCGGCGATCGCGCCGGGCACGGCGATGCCCATGCTGGCAAAACCGTTTGATATCAGGCAGGTATTCGGATATTCACAGCGGAACATGCGCGCCATCCACATCTTGTGCGCGCCCACGTCGCAGACGACGATGTCCTCGAGATCCAGGATCGTGCGCAGGTCCCAGATGATCTTCTGGGGCTTGAGCGGAAATTCCGTGTCATCGCGATGTTGCCTCATCTCCTCGATCAGCGCATCGCGCAGGGGGCGCATGTGGTGGCCCTGGTGCGGAGTAGCGAGTTCGGCGATGCGCACCAGGGCGTGCTTCAAGTCCCCGGTGACGGCTACCTTCACCGGGTAGTAGGCATCGACCTCGGCTGGCGAGCGGTCGATGTGGATGATGATGCGATCGCGCGTCGGGTGCCACAGGTAGGGGTGGTATTCAACCAGGTCGTAGCCCACGCAGATGATCACGTCCGCCCGGCTGAAGCCGCAGCTCACATAATCGTTGGCCTGCAGGCCGGCGCTGCCGAGAGCGCAGGGGTGTTTGAAGGGAATCACGCCCTTGGCCATGAAGGTATTGGCCACGGGGATATTCAGCCTGCCGGCAAAATCCGCCAGTTGCTGCCAGGCATGGGCACGCACCACGCCGTTGCCGGCCAGGATGATCGGATTGCGGGCCTCGCTGATCAGCCGCGCCGCCTGTTCGACATTTTCCGCCGGGGGTTCGGGGTCGAGCGGCCGGATCACCGGGAGCATGTCCTGTTCGACGTCCATCTCGGCAATATTTTCCGGAAATTCGATGAAGGTCGCGCCGGTCTTCTCCGATTGCGCCAGCTTGAAAGCCTTGCGCACCACTTCCGGGATGATTTCGGGTTCCAGCAGACTGGCCGAGTATTTGGTGATCGAGTGGAACAGCTTCTCCAAGTCCAGGACCTGGTGGGATTCCTTGTGCAGGCGTGTGGTCCCGGCCTGACCGGCAATCGCCACCAGCGGCGCATGGTCGAGATTGGCGTCGGCCACGCCGGTCATCAGGTTGGTGGCGCCCGGCCCCAGCGTGGACAAGCAAACACCGGCGCGACCGGTCAGGCGGCCGTAGACATCCGCCATGAACGCCGCACCCTGTTCATGGCGGGTGGTGACGAAACGGATGGAGGAATCCAGCAAGGCATCCAATACATCCAGGTTTTCCTCACCGGGAATCCCGAAGACATATTCCACGCCTTCGTTCTCAAGACAGCGAACAAACAACTCAGCGGCCTTCATGACGAAGGGGGATCCTGATCGCTTCCGGCGGCAAGGGATAGCGTGTCAGGCGATCCAGTTCAATGCGGTTTCGCGGTGTTCGCGACCGGTTTGCCGGCTTCGCGTTCCTGCTCTATCAAATAATCGACTACCTTGAGCGTTTTTTCGTTCAGCTCTTTAATCCTGATTTCTTTTCCATTGACGCCGGGCTCTTTTTCGTTGCTGCCCGCCAGCGTGGCGCTGGTACTGAACTTGCCGTTCACGATGAATGTCGGGACGCCGGTGATAGCATAGCGCTGGGGCATCAGTTTCGCACTGTTGACCTTCACGGCGACGGCAAAGGAATTGGAAGTTTTCCTGAAATCATCCGCGGACACGCCCTGGCTGACGAAAAAGGCCTGCATCGCCGCCTCATCCGCGAATTTCTGGTCTTTCACATGAATGGCCTCGAACAGCGCCTCATGCGTCTTGTCCAGTACCCCGAGTATCTCGGCGGTGTAATAGGCCTTCGCCAGCGGTTCCCACTCTGGTCTGAAAACCACGGGCAGACGCACAAAGACGACATCATCGGGTTTCGTTTTCAGCCAATTGTTGAGTTCCGGTTCCAGATGGAAACAATGCGGACACGCATACGAGAAGAACTCCATGACTTCGATCTTGTCGGGAGCGGAGGTCGGCACGGGTGTTGCGAGACGTGTGTATTGCGTGCCTTCCACGAAATCCGCCGCGGCCCAAGCGGTTGAAATGACGAATGGAAGGAGTAAAGCAGACAGCCATTTGCTCATGATCTTCATTGGCAACTCCGAAATGATGAATTCTACAGGTCTCGGCCGGATTCCTTCGGGAATGCCGCCATGACGGAAATATAGTAACGCGCCGGCAGGTCCATCGGGTAACAATCGCTTGCACTGCGACAGCTCAGGTAGGGCATGGCTGTGTGAGGGGAACACAGACCCGCCCCGTGCGGGGCGGGTCGAAAAATGAACGGATTTAGTGCAGCCCCTGGATATAGGAGGCGACGGCGCGGATTTCGCGCTCCGTCATCCTCGACGCCAGAATCTGCATCATCTTCTTGGCGTTTTCATTGTGCCGCTGCCCGCTGGCGAAGCCGCGCAGCTGGTTTTCGATGTACTGGGCATTCTGGCCATGCAATGCCGGGTAGTTGGAGGCAGGATTACCCGCACCGTTCGGACCGTGACAGCCCATGCAGGGCGCCACGCCGCTGGAGGCATTACCGCTACGGTAGATTTTCTGTCCAAATTCCACCAGCGAGGGATCCGCGGCGCCGATTTTCACCTTCTGGCTGGAAAAATAGGCCGCGAGATCTTCGCGATCCTGTTCGGTCAAATTCGATGCCATGCCTTTCATGGTTTCGTTGACACGCTCGCCATCCTTGAAATAGGTCAACTGCTTGATAAGGTAGCCTTCATGCTGTCCGGCCAGCTTGGGCCACTCGGGGTTGACGCTGTTGCCGTCAGCGCCATGACAAGCAGCGCAACTGGCGGATTTTTCCTTGCCGGCCGCTGGGTCCCCTGCAGCCCGGGACGTGCCATATGATATAAATATCGATAACAATCCTAGTGTTAAAGCAATCCAGTTCTTCATATTGGGACCTACTCCTGTCTCCGCGTCGAGGCGGGCTCATGGCCGGTTGAATGTTCTGACTGTGGCTGGCACAGGACCCGCCAACAGGACGGCAAAAAATGGGACCCTTGTATACCAGCCAAAGGACGGAGGGTCAACTGCGGAAGATCGGGATCACCCCGGAATGAATCGATTGATACGGGTTTTCATTGCGCCGGATCTCACGTCTAATGCAGACATTTCCTGATATCCCGAGCTTGGTTATTGCATCATGATGAAAAATCGCTATCAGCATACCTCCTTTCAACTCGGTACCCCGAACACCCGGCAGGCGCCACCCGATATCGGCCTGGAGGTCGCATTCGCCGGCCGTTCCAATTCCGGTAAATCCAGCGCACTGAACACCATCACCAGTCAGAAGACCCTGGCGCGTACCGGCAAGACACCGGGTCGCACGCAGCACATCAACTTTTTTAGTGTGGATGACAAGCGCCGCCTGGTCGATCTGCCCGGCTATGGCTATGCAAAGGTGTCGAAGGAAATCAAGGCACGCTGGCAGCAGGCTATCGAGCAATACCTGGAAACGCGGCGCTCACTCAGGGGCGTGATCCTGCTAATGGATATCCGCCATCCGCTGAAGGACTTCGACCGGCATGTACTCGCGTGGTGTCATGCCTCCGGCCTGTCCATACATGTCTTGCTTACCAAGGCTGACAAACTCAAGCGCGGCCC
>JAHKKL010000158.1 GCA_020027635.1 Gammaproteobacteria bacterium | reverse complement strand
CAGAAAGGCGCGTATATCCTCGATGTCGACGGTAAACCCGCCCTTGACCTTGCCGCTGATGATCCCCTTGACGATATCCGCATTTTCAAAGGCCTTTTCAAGACGCCGCCAGACCTGATCACGTTTTGCCTTTTCACGGGACAAACGTGTTTCGCCGAATCCGTCTTCTATTGCTTCCAGCGAGACTTCAACCTCATCGCCGATCGCCACCTCCAGTTCACCCTGGGCGTTCTTGAACTGCTCGATGTCTATGACGCCTTCGGACTTCAGGCCGGCATAGATGACGACCTTATCGGGCTGGATATCAATAACCGTACCGGTAACTACGGCACCTCGCCTTAATTCCTGCTTGGCAAGGCTTTGTTCAAACATTTCAGCAAAACTTTCGGTCATGGGAGTAACGAGTCCTTAGAGATCTGCATGGCTGCAGTCCCTGTGTAAAACCACGGCATCAGGCGATACGGTGGGTCAGTTAATCAACACGATCGGGCATGGCCCGGATCACCAGCACATCATATTAAACGCTATCCTCCTAATTGTACACGGGTTTTCTAACCAATCGTTTGGAGCCGCTGAAGGATAATGGCAAGGGTCTCGGCGACTTCCTGCCCGCCATTATCCAGCATGAAAGCATCCTTGGCCGGCTCGAGTGGCGCGGTCTTGCGTGTTCTGTCACGTAAATCCCGTGCCCTGGTATCTTCAAGAATCTCATCCAGGATAACTTTATTTCCATTATCTTTCAGTTGGTTATATCTTCTTCGGGCGCGCTCTTCGGGACTTGCCGTGAGGAATATCTTGAGCAGGGCATCGGGAAAAACCACCGTGCCCATATCGCGTCCATCCGCGACCAGACCAGGTGTCCTGCGATGGCGTCGCTGCCAGGCCAGCAGGGCCGCACGCACCTCCGGCAAGGTGGCGAGTTTCGAGGCAGCGTTCCCGCATTCTTCGGTGCGCAGGCGCGCCGTCACATCCTCTTCATCCAGCCAGACGCATTCCGTGCCGGATGGTGAAACACCGAAATCCCCGTTGATCCGCTCGGCCAGTGCAGCCAATCCCGACGCGTCATCCAGAGCGATGCCATCCCTCAATGCCGCACAGGCGAGCAGGCGATAGAGCGCGCCGCTATCGAGGTAATGCCAGCCCAGTGTACCGGCCAGCCGCCGGCTGATGGTTCCTTTGCCGGAACCACTCGGACCGTCAATCGTGATCACCGGCGCGCGATCGTCGGGAGTGGGTGCCTTCGATATCATCAGGGATTATTTCCGTACAAGTCATCTGGTCAATTTCGTTGCGGCTCGGTGATCACAGATCACTACCGGTTCGACGCGATCCGCAAGCCGGCACCTCCGGCCAATTTCACAAAACCCGGGAAGGACGTGTTCACGTTTGTGCAATCGAGGATTTCAATCGTACCCGTCGCACGGAGCGCCGCCATGGCAAATGCCATGGCAATGCGATGGTCGCCGTGACTGTCGATGACCCCACCTCCGAAGGAGCCACCCTCGATGATCATACCATCCGGTGTTGCCGTGGCATCGATGCCCAGCGTCGCCAGCCCATCGGCCATCACCTGGATACGGTCGCTCTCCTTGACCCGTAATTCCTCTGCCCCGGTCAACACGGTGCGCCCGCTGGCGCAGGCCGCCGCCACGAACAGCGCAGGGAATTCATCGATGGCCAAGGGCACCAGTTCTGGCGGAATATCGATACCGTACAGCGATGTCGACCTGACATGCAGATCCGCCACCGGTTCCCCTCCCACTTCGCGCCGGTTGCCAATCCGGATGTCGGCCCCCATGCGCGTGAGGATGTCGATCACGCCGGTGCGTGTCGGGTTCATGCCGACATGCTCCAGCACCAGATCGCTACCGGGCGCAATACTCGCCCCCACCAGGAAGAAGGCCGCCGAGGAAATATCCGCGGGTATGTCGATGGCGATACCCTGCATCGCATGCCCGCCTTCGAGGCACACGCGCCCGGCGTCGCGCTGCAAGGGATACCCCATGCCGGCCAGCATGCGTTCGGTGTGATCGCGGGTAGGCGCCGGCTCGGTGATGCAGGTCCTGCCACTGGCGTACAACCCGGCCAGCAGGAGGCACGATTTGACCTGCGCGCTCGCCACCGGCAGGGCGTAGTCAATGCCGCGCAGGCGCATGCCGCCCCTGATGGCGAGTGGCGCCGTACCGGCCTCCGTCATGGTGATGTGCGCCCCCATGCGGGTCAGCGGCTCGACCACCCGTTTCATCGGCCGGCCCGACAGCGAGGCGTCACCGGTCAGCAGACTGTCGAACACCTGCCCGGCCAGCAGGCCGGCCATCAGCCGCATGGAGGTTCCGGAGTTTCCCAGATAGAGCGCCTGTCTCGGCGCCGCAAGACCCCGCAGGCCGACACCCTGGATGCTAACCCGCCCCTGATCGGGACCCTCGATCGCCACCCCCATCGACTTAAAGGCCGCCAGCGTCGACAGGCTGTCCTCACCCTCGAGGAAACCGGTGATCTCAGTCACCCCGTCAGCCAGCGAACCCAGCATGATCGAGCGATGGGAAATCGATTTGTCACCCGGCACACGCACGCAACCGGTGAGTTTCCCGCCGGGTGTGAGCCTGAACCGCGCAGGGTTATTTTCTGTCATGGATAGACCGTCACATGTGTTAAATGACAACGTTAACAGAGCCTCATGCCGGGTAAGTCCTGTAGTGACCGTCGGCCGCAGGGACGATGCACAGGGATGTGCAAGTGTCGCATGAGGGCAGGATGCCCGGAGCGACTGCGGCCGGCGAGCGTACAGGGACGTATTCACAGCGTGTCACGCAACCGGCATGAGACATCTACACCTATGAAGCAAAGTCAGCGTTTACCTTAGTCATGGCCGATGAAGCGATCGCGCGCCTGTTTGGCGGAGGTAAATATTTCCAGCAGGCGGTGACCGTCATGTTCCTGCACGGCTTTGCCGACTTCCTTGAGGTCGTCGATAAACCGTTCGATCATACGCCGGATGGCATCATCGTTTGCCAGACAGATATCGCGCCACATGACCGGATCGCTGGAAGCGATGCGGGTAAAGTCGCGGAAACCGCCGGCCGCGTAGGTAAATATTTCCTCGCGGTCACCCAGGCGCGCCAGGCTGTCCACCAACGTAAACGCCAGCACATGCGGCAGATGGCTGGTGGCCGCCAGCACGGCATCATGATGCGCCGGTTCCATCTCGCTCACATGGGCGCCGGCCGCCTCCCACATGCCACGAACCCGCGATGCGGCCGCGGGATCGGTATGCTCCAGAGGCGTCAGAATCACGCGGCGGTTCTTGTACAGGTCGGGGACGGAGGCCGCCACGCCGCTGTTCTCGGTGCCGGCAATGGGATGCCCGGGAACAAAATAATCCGGCACGCGGCCGAATGCCCGCCGGGCCGCTTCGATGACGCTGCCCTTGGCGCTGCCTGCATCCGTCAGCACGGCGTCCCCGGCAAGGTGGCCGCGGATGGCCCTGAAGACGCCCTCCATGGCGCCCAGCGGAACGGCCACCAGCACCACATCCGCGCCCGCCACGGCCTGTCCAGGGTCGGTCTCGAAACGGTCGATGACGCCCAGCTCGACTGCCTGCCGCAGATGGGCCGGATTGCGCCCGGCACCGATCACTTCCCCGCAGTAACCCACCGCCCTGAGCGCGCGCGCAAGCGAACCGCCGATCAGACCCACCCCGATGATGCACAGGCGATTGATCATGCCAGCACCTGTTCCAGTACAGTCAGGAAGCGCGCGTTCTCTTCGGGCAAGCCGACTGTCACGCGCAGGTGGTTCGGCATGCCGTAATTGGCGATCGGGCGCACGATCACGCCGTGTCTCAACAATCGCTCATAGAGTTCCGCCGCCGGCCCCCTGGTGTCGACCACGACGAAATTCCCCACCGACTCGATAGTGGACAGGTCGAGCCGCCTGAAACCGGATGTCAGCTGCTGCATGCCTTCCCGGTTGAGGCGGATGCTCTTTTCCAGGTGCGCCGCGTCATCCAGTGCCGCCAGCGCCGCCGCCTGGGCGAGGCTGTTGACATTGAATGGCTGCCGAATGCGATTCAGCAGTTGCGCCACCGGCGGGTGCGACACGGCATAGCCCGCACGCAGGCCGGCCAGGCCGTAGGCCTTGGAAAAGGTCCGCGTCACGATCAGATGGGGGCAATCAGCAAGCCAGCGGGTCGTGTCCGGATAATCCGCTGCCGCCACATAGTCAAAGTAGGCCTCATCGATGACCACCATGACGTGATCCGGCAGGCTGGTCACAAAGTCTCGCAGCGCCTTCTCTCCCAGCCAGGTACCCGTCGGGTTGTTGGGGTTGGCGATGAAAACGACGCGGGTCGCCGGCCCGACCAGGGAACGCATCGCCGCCAGATCATGGCCGAAAGCGGGTCCGCGGCTGCCGTCATGGGCGGGCGCGACCCGGGCCGTGGCTCCGACTGCCTGGACGGCGATCGGGTAGACGGCGAAGGCATGTTGTGAATAGACCGCCTCTACGCCCGGGCCGAGGAATACCCGCGCAATCATGTCGAGCACGTCGTTGGAACCGTTGCCCAGCGTGATGGCTGCCGGTACAACGCCGTGCAAGGCGGCAAGCCGCGCGCACAGGAGGTGGCCGCTGCCCTCGGGATAGCGCGCGCTGTCCGCAAGCGCCTGCCGTGCCGCCGCCATGGCGAGCGGACTCGGCCCCAGGGGGTTTTCATTGGAGGCAAGTTTAATGGCGTTGCGGACGCCGTACCGGCGTTCCAGTTCGGCTATCGGCATGCCCGGCTGATACGGCTGCAGGGCACGCACGCCCGGCACCGCGAGTTCGTCATAACGCATACTCACTATCATCCTTGCGGGTAAATCGCCGTCGCGGCCCGTCAGGCCCTAGCGCCATGGCCTCGGCATGCGCCTCGGGCTAGAGGACGGCCCTGGGATAGGAACCGAGCACCCTGACGACAAATGCCTTTTTCTTCAGCTCAGCCAGCGCCGCCGCCACCGGCGCATCATTCCGATGCCCCTCCAGATCGATATAGAACACGTATTGCCACATGCCCTGTCGGGACGGACGGGATTCGATACGGGTCATGCTGATGCCAT
>JAHKKL010000157.1 GCA_020027635.1 Gammaproteobacteria bacterium | reverse complement strand
CTTCCGGCGCATGATCGATGAGGGGGCCTTTCTCGAGCATGCGCGGGTATTCGACAACTTCTACGGCAGCGCGCGGCAGGGCATCGAGGCACAGCTCGCGCAAGGCCGGGATGTGATTCTCGAGATCGACTGGCAGGGCGCCCGGCAGGTGCGCCGCGCGCTGCCGGAGAGCGTCGGCATCTTCATCCTGCCGCCATCCCGGGAGGCCCTCCGGGAACGCCTGCGTGCCCGCGGCCAGGACGACGAGACGGTGATCGCCCGGCGCATGCAGGATGCCGTGAACGAAATGTCCCATTACGGGGAGTACGACTACCTCGTCATCAACGAGGTGTTCCGCACGGCCCATGACGAACTGGCCGCCATCATCCGTTGCCGGCGGTTGCGTCTCGCCGGCCAGCAGCGGCGCCACGCCGAACTGCTCGCCTCCCTGCTGCTGGTGTCAACCGGGTGATTCGGTTAAACTCACGCGCCCTTGTCAGGGTTTATCGGCCGATATCGTTGCGGAGAATTTCATGGCACGCGTCACAGTAGAAGATTGCCTGGAGAATGTGGACAACCGCTTCCAGCTCGTGCTGGTTGCCACCAAGCGCGCGCGCCAGCTGGCGAATGGGGTAACGCCCTTCGTCGACTGGGAAAACGACAAGCCCACGATCGTCGCCCTGCGGGAAATCGCGGCGGGCAAGATCGGCCCTTCCATCCTGGATGAACAGGTCCGGCCGGAACTCGAACTGGACGAGGAAATGCCGCAAGAGGAGGAAGAGCCCCCCGTGATCATCGCCGCCGCGGATATCCAGGACAACACTCCGCAGGAAGAGGCGGACTGACACCTTTCCATCCGGCCGCGCATAACCGGCCGGGGGCCCCGGGGCGCTTTCCCGCCCATCGCATTACCCATCGACCTTCCCGCGCCCCCGCGGTCTGCCCCGCGTGACGAGGCCCTGACCCGGCGCGCGCCGTTTTCTGAACGGGCGCCTGGCAGGACTCCACTGGTGCAAGCAGGGGGAGACTTGGCCTATGATGGGCGCTACCGGGCATGACACGACCAGCGTTGCTGGCATAACCACCGTGCATGCCGGATACAGGCGAGTGTCATGGCTAGCAGACAGGAAACCGTTGCTGAATCCGCGTCGCGCTTTCTAATCAGCGACCTGTGCCAGATGCTGGAATCGTACCTGGAACCGGAACAGGTGCAGGAGGTCTATCGCGCCTACCTGTTCAGCGCCGAAGCCCACGAAGGGCAGCACCGCATGTCCGGCGAGCCCTACATCTACCATCCCGAGCAAGCTGACGCAGATCGAATTCGAAAGCCAGGCGGAGGCCCATGCCGAGAATTTCCGCAAGATGATCCTCGCCATGGTGCGCGACATCCGCGTCATCCTGGTCAAGCTGGCGGACCGCCTGCACAACATGCGCACCCTGGGGGTGATGCGCCCGGAGAAACGCCGGCGGATCGCGCGCGAGACGCTCGAGATCTACGCCCCGATCGCCAACCGGCTGGGCATCAATGCGATCCGCGTCGAGCTCGAGGAACTGGGATTCGCGGCACTGTATCCCCTGCGTTACCGGGTGCTGGAGAAGGCGGTGCGCGTCGCCCGCGGCCACCGCAAGGAAGTGCTCAGCAAGATCGAGACCGCGATCAAGCGGCGCATGCACCAGGAAGGGCTGAGCGGCCGCATCCTGAGCCGCGAAAAGCACCTTTATAGCCTGTACTGCAAGATCCGCAACAAGGCGCTTTCCTTCGACGACGTTTATGACGTCTATGCCTTTCGCATCGTCGTGGACACGGTCGATACCTGCTACCGGGCGCTCGGCGTCATGCACAACCTCTACAAACCGGTGCCTGGCAGATTCAAGGACTACATCGCCATACCCAAGGCGAACGGCTATCAGTCGCTGCACACCATCCTGTTCGGTCCGTACGGCGTCCCGATCGAAATCCAGATACGCACCGAGGAGATGGACAAGGTGGCGGAGTCGGGCGTCGCGGCGCACTGGCTTTACAAGTCCGGCAAGCAGAACCACGACCAGATGCAGGCCGGGGCGCGGGAGTGGCTGCGCGAGCTGCTGGAGATGCAGAAAAATGCCGGCAATTCGATCGAGTTCCTCGAGAACGTCAAGATCGACCTGTTCCCGGATGCGGTGTACGTGTTCACGCCGGCGGGCCAGATCATGAAGCTGCCGCATGGCGCGACGGTGGTCGATTTCGCCTACGCGGTGCATACCGATGTCGGCAATACCTGCGTCGCCGGGAAGGTCGACCGCCAGTTGGTGCCGTTGCGCACCCCGCTGCGCAACGGCCAGACCGTCGAGGTGATGACGGCCGAGGGGGCGCATCCCAGCCCGGCATGGCTCAATTTCGTCGTGTCCGCCAAGGCACGCTCCAGTATCCGTCATTACCAGAAGAGCCTGAAGCGCGAGGAGGCGATAGACCTGGGCCGGCGCATGCTGGACCGGGCGCTGGCGGTCTTCGATGCCACGGCGGACGGCATTTCAGAGAAGCGGCTGGCCGCCCTGCTGAAAGAGTACCGCATCCCCTGCTACGAGGACCTGCTGATGGATGTCGGGATGGGCCGCCGGCTTGCCGTCCTGGTCGCGCGCGCCCTGGTAACCGCCGGTGAGGATGGCCTCAGCAGGGAAAATGACGAAAAGACCATGCGGCCGCTGGTGATCAAGGGCACGGAAGGCATGGTGATGCACTTCGCCAAATGCTGCCGGCCGATACCGGGTGATCCGGTCGTGGGCCTGATGACGGCCGGCCGCGGCATGGTGATCCACACGACGAGTTGCCGCAACCTGCGCGAGCACCGGCACCCGCCCGAGAACTATATCGACGTACAATGGGAGCCGGGCATCGAGGAGGAGTATCCGGTCGAGATCGCCGTACTCGTCGCCGACCGGCGCGGCGTGCTGGCGACGGTAGCGGCGGCGATCGGCAATGCGGATTCCAACATCGAGAATGTCGGGATGGAGGAGCGCGACGGTTTGACCAATACGCTGCGGTTTACCATCGCGGTGCACAACCGCCAGCATCTGGCGCGGGTCATGCGGAGAGTGCGCAGCATCCCTGCCGTGATGCGCATCAGCCGCCTGCGCGGCTGATGCCGCTGCCGCGGCGCCGCGGTGAACGTTCCCAACCCCTAAGCGAAGGAAACCCTGAGCATGACACGCAGAACGATACAGACCGATCTGGCACCCCAGGCGATCGGCACCTATTCACAGGCCGTGCGTTGCGGCGACAGCGTCTATCTCTCCGGCCAGATTCCGCTGGTGCCGCAGACCATGGAACTGGTTGATGGCGGCATGGAAGCGCAGATCCGGCGCGTCTTCGACAACCTCTCCGCCGTGGCCGCCGCCGCCGGCGGCGGCCTGGCGGATGTCGTCAAGCTGAACATCTATCTGATTGATTTGGGGCAGTTCGCGCTGGTGAACCAGGTCATGGCGGAGTATTTCCAGGAGCCCTATCCGGCCCGCGCCGCGGTCGGTGTGGCCGCGCTCCCCCGGGGTGCGCAGGTGGAGATGGATGGCGTCATGGTGCTCGGCGCCGGAGAGGGCTTATAAAAATCTCACCGCGCAGGCGCAAAGGACGCAAAGTCTATTTAACCTCTGATTAAATAGCCTCTGTCCTCTTGACCGCCAGGAGAGATCCTATAACGCTCTGGTAACGAGCAAGAATCCTGGTAACAGGGCGCTCGCTCCACTCACGATGGCGGATTAACCAGAGGTTTCCGTTGCTGATTTTGTTAAAGAATTTCTTTGCGTTCTCTCGGCAATTGCTCCCTGCATTGCTCTACCTCCTGCATCCCTGCAGTCGTCGGCAATTGCTCCCTGCATTGCTCTGCCTCTGCAGTCGCTACGGGCATCCTGCCCTCTCGCGACACTTGCACTTCCCTGTGCATCATCCCTGCAGTCGTGCGTCTTTGCGGTTAATTGTTTTCCGTTATGTATACCAACACCGGCAAGCGGATGGATTCGCTCGCGATCGCTGACAACCTGGACCGGCTGTCGGTCACGGTTCTGAAGGGGGTGGGGGCGCGGGTCGCCGGCCGTCTCGAACGCTTGGGTCTGCGCACGGTGCAGGACGTGCTGTTCCACCTGCCGCTGCGCTACGAGGACCGCACGCGCGTCGTCCCGATGGGCTCGCTGCGCCCGGGCGATCAGGCGGTGGTGCAGGGCGAGGTCGAGCTGGCCGAGGTGCACTTCGGTCGCCGGCGCTCCCTGCTGGTGCGCATCGACGACGGCACCGGTTCCCTGACCCTGCGCTTTTTCCATTTCAATGCCGCGCAGCAGGCCGGCTTCCGCCGCGGGGCCGGCATTCGCTGTTACGGCGAGGTGCGCGCCGGGCCGCTGACGGCGGAAATGATTCATCCGGAATACCGCCTGATCGATCCGGCGCAGCCCGTCACCGTCGAGGAGCACCTGACGCCGGTTTACCCGGCCACGGAAGGCGTACACCAGCTGACCCTGCGCGCGCTGACCGGTCAGGCATTGCGCTACCTGGATGCCGGGGACGGGTATCCCGCAGTCCGGATCACGGACTGGCTGCCGGAAAAACTGCTTGCGCCCTGCCGGATGACTTCGCTGCAGGAGGCGCTGCGCTACGTGCACCGCCCGCCCCCCGATGCCTCGCTGGAGTTGCTGGCCGAAGGCCGCCACCCCGCCCAGCAGCGGCTCGCCTTCGAGGAGCTGCTGGCGCACCACCTGAGCCTGCGCCGGTTACGGTTTCGCGGGCAGCAAACGGCGGCGCCGGTGCTCCCGGGCGGGGATGGCCTGGTCAGTGCCTTCGTGCGTTCGCTGCCATTCACGCTCACCGGTGCCCAGCAACGGGTGAACCGCGAGATCCGCGCCGATCTGGCGAGGCCGCACCCGATGGCGCGCCTGGTGCAGGGGGATGTGGGTTCCGGGAAGACCGTGGTGGCGGCCTGTGCCGCGTTGACCGCGGTTGAGGCCGGTTATCAGGCGGCACTGATGGCGCCTACCGAGCTGCTGGCCGAGCAGCATTACCGCGGCTTCAGGGAGTGGCTCTCTCCCCTGGGGGTCAACGTCGTGTGGCATGCCGGGAAAAGCCGGGGCCGGGAGCGTTCGCTAGCCTTGCAGGCGATCCGGGAAGGCGCGGCGGCGGTGGCCGTCGGCACCCACGCCCTGTTCCAGCAGGAGGTCGAGTTCGCGCGCCTGGGACTGGTCGTCATCGACGAACAGCACCGCTTCGGCGTGCATCAGCGCCTGGCGCTGCGCGACAAGGGGCGCGCGGGTGAGCAGCGTCCCCATCAGCTGGTCATGACGGCCACGCCGATTCCGCGCACCCTGGCCATGACCGTCTACGCCGACCTGGACACCTCGGTGATCGATGAACTGCCGCCCGGGCGCCTGCCGGTGCAGACGGTGGCCATCAGCCAGGAACGCCGCGAGGAGGTCATGCAACGGGTGCGCGGCGCCTGCACAGCGGGGCGGCAGGCTTATTGGGTGTGCACCCTGATCGAGGAATCCGAGGCGCTGCAATGCCAGGCCGCGGAAAAGACCGCCGCGCTCCTGGTCACCGTCCTGCCGGATGTGCGCATCGGCCTCGTGCATGGGCGCATGAGGCCGACCGACAAGGAAGCCGTCATGGCCGCATTCAAGGCCGGCGACATCGACCTGCTGGTGGCGACGACTGTCATCGAGGTCGGGGTGGATGTCCCGAACGCCACCCTGATGATCATCGAAAATCCGGAACGCCTCGGCCTGGCGCAGCTGCACCAGTTGCGCGGCCGGGTGGGGCGCGGGCGGGAACAAAGCAGTTGCGTGCTGCTGTATCAACCGCCCCTGTCCGCCGCGGCGCGCGATCGCCTCGCGGCGCTGCGGGAAACGAATGACGGCTTCGAGATCGCGCGCCGCGACATGGTGCTGCGCGGCCCCGGCGAGGTGCTCGGCACACGCCAGACCGGTGAGATGAAATTTCATATCGCCGACCTGCTGCGCGACGAAACCCTGCTCGCCGCGGTCGAGCAGGCGGCCGCAGAGCTGCTGGCCTGCTGCCCGGAAAACGTCGCGCCGCTGATCCGCCGCTGGCTGGGCGATGCGGTCCATTACGGCGAGGTGTAGCCTGAGGAAGATGATGAAATGAAATGTATTTGTTATTGCGAGCGAATCGCTGCAATCGCATGGATTGGAACCAGCCGCGTGGAGATTGCTTCGTCACTTTGTTCCTCGGTAACTGCTCCATGCGTCTCCTAAAGCGCCTACTTTTGGTGCTCTACCTTCTCCATGCAGTCGTCGCAATGACGAATTTATCAGGGCTTCCCCGGCAATCCGGCTGGTGCTTGCAAGACAGCAGCCCGGGCTACCTCCACGATGAAAACATGTAATAATCCTCACCCGATGCAACCCTCACCGATGGCAAACTT
>JAHKKL010000156.1 GCA_020027635.1 Gammaproteobacteria bacterium | reverse complement strand
AATTCGAACAGGTCGTTGAGGGTTTCCCATGCCGCCCGCGGCACGATGGCGCGCGTGGTGCGCAGATTCTCGCGCGCCATCGCCAGCGAACAGCTGATGCAGTTCGGGTTGTTCTTGTCCGAAACAAGGAAACGAACCACGTTGCGCTCGCTCGCCTCGCTGTAGTGTTCCCGGAACACATTCGCGCTGCCCATGATGGCCACCAGCGGCTCCCAGCCGATCGCGATCCGGCGCGGCATGTCGAGCATCAGGTTGTTGTGTACCAGGATGATGCGTGCCGTATTCTCGGCCCGTTCGATATAACGGGCCATCCAGTACATCCGTTCCGCAACGCTGGAGAGCAGCATGATTAGGCCCTAGTCCGCCGTTTCGACGATCCAGGTGTCCTTGCTGCCGCCGCCCTGGGATGAATTCACTACCAGCGAACCCTTCTTCAGCGCCACGCGCGTCAGCCCACCGCGCGTGACGTGGCTCGATTCACCGGAAAGGATGAACGGGCGCAGGTCGATATGACGCGGCTCCACCGTTCCGTCACACAGCGTCGGCGCGGTGGACAGCGCCAGGGTGGGTTGCGCGATGTAATTGCGCGGATCCTTCTGTATCAGCCCGGCGAATTTCTCGCGTTCCGCCCGGCTCGACGCCGGGCCGATCAACATGCCATAGCCGCCGGATTCGTTGGCTGGCTTGACTACCAGCTTGTCGAGATTGGCAAGCACGTAGCCGCGCTGCTTGTCGTCCATGCAGAGATAGGTCTCGACATTGGGCAATACCGGTTTTTCGTCCAGGTAATAGCGGATCATCTCCGGCACGAAGGCATATACGACCTTGTCGTCGGCGACGCCGGCCCCCGGGGCGTTGGCAATCGCCACATGGCCCTTGCGCCAGGCGCGCATGAGACCGGGGACGCCGAGCATGGAATCCGCCCGGAAGGTCTCGGGATCCAGGAACAGGTCATCGATCCGGCGGTAGATGACATCGACGCGTTCCAGCCCGCCGACGGTGCGCAGGTAGACGCAGTCGTCATCCTGCACGAGGAGATCGCTGCCCACCACCAGCTCGACACCCATCTGCTGGGCCAGGTAGGAATGCTCGAAATAGGCCGAGTTGTAAATGCCCGGCGTCATCACGACCACCGTCGGGTAGTCTGCCGGACGCGGGGAGAGCGAAGCCAGGGTGTCGAACAGGCGCGTGGGATACCCGTCCACCGGCAGGATGCTGACGTCCTCGAACAGCTCGGGAAAGACGCGTTTCATCACCAGCCGGTTCTCCAGCATGTAGGAAACCCCGGACGGAACGCGCAGATTGTCTTCCAGGACGTAGAGCTCGCCATCCCGGTCGCGTACCAGGTCGCTGCCGCAGATATGCGCCCAGACATCCAGCGGGGGGCGCACGCCCAGGCATTGTTCGCGGAAATTCACCGACTGCGCGAGCAGTTCACCGGGAAATATCCCGTCCTTGATGATGCGTTGTTCGCCGTAGATGTCGGCGATAAACATGTTCAGCGCGGTGGCGCGTTGTTTCAGTCCGGCTTCGGTGATACGCCACTCGCGCGCGGGAATGATGCGCGGAATGATGTCGAACGGCCAGGCGCGGTCGATGCCGCCCTGGTCGCTGTATACAGTGAAGGTGATCCCCATCACGCGCATCGCCAGCTCCGCGGCATCGCGGCGCTCGAGCAGTTCCTCATCGGTGAGCGACCCGATATAGCGGATCGCCTGCTGTGCAGCCTTGCGCGCGCGACCGTGTGACGTAATCAGTTCGTCGTAGGCGTTAGCGCTCGAATACTCTTTCCACTGTATTGGCATCCTGATCAGACCTCGGACAATGCAGATCGGTCCATCCGCGGCACCCGTCAGCCGTTGCTGCGTTGATGCGGAGCAGCGCTGTTGCACTGATAGGTTCCTGACCATCACTGAAGGCAATCATCATGCCAGCCGGATATTTTTCCTTAACTTCATGGAATCGCTGGGAATCGCTCACGCCGCGGCGCACGGGGGCGCACCAGCAGCGTGCAGGCGGTTGCAAATCGGGGCTTTCGGCGCACCAAAACATCCCGAGCGACCATGCGTCGAATATCCGCAGCAGATGAAACCAGGGTTACCGCAAGGCAGCGGGGCCGGCCAGAGACGGGGGCGATCTTGGTGCAGTGCGAGTCCCGTGCGCATCAGTGCGGGGCAGATCCGCCGCGCGCGTTGGCCAGCGTGGCTGGCCGGTGCGGATTTAACCCGTTATATTTGCGGATATCTCTCGACCACCCGGGCGATATGTCTCAGCTGGCTTAATTATTGCTGTCCCTCTGGACAGGAAACCAGCCGGGGCAATGCCGCCATCATGTCCGTATCGACCACCTTCCCGCGCCACGGGGACAAAAAAAACTCGGAGTTTTTCGAAAACTACCTGCAACGTCTGCTGGAAGAGCGCGACCGCAGCGGGCTCACCGACAGGATTCACGAGATCGACGCCATCATGATCACCGTCGATCCCGGCCATTCGATCCGCTACATCGGCGAGCTGTCGCTGATGACGCCTTATGAGTACCTGGTGACGCTGGAGAGCGAGAGCCACTGGACGCACATTCTGCGGGTGGACATGAATTCCCCCGATTTCCTGGTGCGCGAGGTCAAGGACAATCGCACCCGGGGCATCTTCCGCAGCTTGAATGAGGTCTACCCGATCGGCGCGCGCAAGCCGAACAGCCGCTACATGGGCGAGATACTGCGCGTCACCGACCTGCATGGCGTGGTGGACTGCCAGCAGGAGCGCGAATTCCGCTTCTTCTCCCAGGACCAGATCCGCAAGCTGGAGCTGCCCGGCAATCTCGCTATCATGAAACCCTCTCCCTACACCCACAACATCGTCGGTTACATGGAGCGGCCGCTGGATCAGATCCGCGTCTATGCGCTCGGCTTAAGCAGCATCCGCCCCGACGTGCAGGAGGTCTATCTCGCCGCCAAGGAGCTGCAGAAAATACTGCGCATCGACGGCCTCATCCTGCCGATCGACCATCTCGCCACCCGCGTCTACAGCCAGAACCGGGAGGTCGCCATTCTGGAGTGGCTATCGCAGTCCAGTTACTACTACTGGGGCTCCTACGACATCCGGGACCAGAATTCCTCGACCAATGTCACCAAGAGTGTCCATTATGCCGCGGAGATCCGCAGTCCGGCCAAGGTGTTCACCGCCAACAACACGCCCTATTTCGTCAACCACCTGGAACGGCTGCCCTCGCCGACCGAGACCTTCGTGCGCAATTACGGCCCGCGCCTGCATCACATCGCCCTCGCCGTGCGTGACGGCGAGACCGACGGCCGGGAGAACATCGAACATGTCGTGGCGCAGATCGCCGCCCAAGGACGCGACTTCCTGCTGGATGTGATCGGATCCAGGGAACAAGGTCTGAAGCAGATCTTCTCCAGCGCCTCGGAACATTCCTCGCTGATCGTCGAATACGTGCAGCGCTTCGGCGACTTCCAGGGCTTTTTCACAAAGGAAAACGTCGCCCTGCTGACGCATGCGGCCGGCGTCGAGGAGGAACTGCTCGAGATGCAGGCGCTGACCCGGGTGAACCGCGGTGGAACCGTCTAGCCGTGAGTGCTCAACGCGCGGCGCAACCGCCGGGAGGATCGCGGTCATGCGATTAGTCCCGACCTGGCAACGAGGCGGGTTTCTTTCAACCCTGACAGTTGGGCTCTCGGAAATCGATCGATATAACTATGGATGAATGGCACTCAATTAAAAATGTAGCCTGGGTTGAACGCAGTGAAACCCGGGTTTCGCTGCCGCTCAACCCAGGCTACCTCCTATCAATTGCATTTAAGCAAGCGCTATTGAACTATGAATAACCCGCAGCCCATACCACCGGAACAGCACACCGCGGAACCCCCACTGAGCGTCGAGGCGCTGCGCCTGCTGGTCGCCGAACGCGGCGATCCGGCGAAGGCCCTTCGGTCGATGATCCGGCTGATCCAGGCGCGGTTCCAGAGCAACGTCTGTTCGGTGTACCTGCTCGAGCCGGACCGCGCCCATCTGGTGCTGGCCGCCACCGACGGCCTGCGCCAGGAGAGCGTGCGCAAGGTGCGCATGAGCCTGCAGGAGGGGCTCGCCGGTCTGGTCGCCCAGGAATCCCGGCCCATCATGGTCGAGGATGCCAGCCGGCATTCCCGCTTCAAGCATTTCCCGGAGGCCGGGGAAGATCCCTACCATTCCTTCCTCGGCCTGCCGCTGCTCGATCGCGGACTGCTGCAGGGCGTGCTGGTGGTGCAGACCGTCGAGCCGCGCACCTTCAGCCCGCAGGAGATCCAGCAACTGGTCGAGGCGGCCACGCCGCTGGGTCCCATCGTCAGCGAGGTGCGCACGATCGAACAGCTCATCGCGCCGGATTTCGAACGCCTGTGCGCCCTGGGCCGCAACCTGTGGTGGTGCTGGGACATGCTGGCCGTGGGCCTGTTCCGCGCGCTCAATCCATCGCGCTGGCGGGAACTCGATCACAACCCGGTGGCGCTGATCGCGGAGATCCCCCTGCTGGAGCTCGAGGAACGCATCGACCGCCATGTGCTGCGCAGCGGCATCAACTACACCTGCCGGCGCCTGCAGGAATACCTGCACGCGCAGGATACCTGGGGCGATACCCATGCCGGCGTGCTCGGCGCCCGTCCGGTCGCGTACTTTTCCGCGGAATTCGGCCTGCACGAATCCGTACCGATCTACTCCGGAGGACTGGGCATACTGGCGGGCGATCACATCAAGAGCGCCTCCGACCTCGGTGTACCGCTGATCGGCATCGGGCTCTATTACGGCCAGGGCTATTTTCACCAGTATCTGGACCAGTACGGCTGGCAGCACGAGGACTACATCGACGTCGATATCTGGCGCCTGCCCATGGTGCTGGCGACCGGTCCGGATGGTCAGACCCTCAAGATCCAGATTGAAACCCGCAGCGGACGGCTCTGCGCACGCATCTGGAAACTCTCCGTCGGCCGCTGCACCCTGCTGCTGCTCGACTCCGATGTGCCGGAGAACAGCGACTCCGATCGCGCCCTGACGGCGCGGCTCTACGGCGGTGACGACCGCACGCGGATACGCCAGGAGATGCTGCTCGGCGTCGGCGGCGTGCGCGCCCTGCATGCCCTGGGCAT
>JAHKKL010000155.1 GCA_020027635.1 Gammaproteobacteria bacterium | reverse complement strand
TTTCATCTTCCATTCTACCCTGCCGCAGACGGACGCATTTACCATCTTTGAGATCGATAGCGGGTATCACTAACATGGTTCAAGATTCTCCATCCCAACTGACAAAATTGGATAACAGACCCAACCCGGCATGTTGGCTTTTCTCCGGGTGGAACTGCACGGCAAATACATTGTCATGCGTAATCACCGATGCAAAGTCGATTCCGTAGGGTGTGGTCGCAGCAACGGCGGTATCCTCCACCGGTATCGCATAGTAACTGTGGACAAAGTAAAAACGGCTGCCATCGGGTATGTTCCGCCACAAGGGATGTGCCCGTCTTTGCATGACCTGGTTCCAACCCATGTGGGGAATCTTGAGCCGCCCCCCATCATCCGCCTTCAGGTACAGCGCGAATCGGGCAACTCGTCCCGGTATTAGCCCTAGACAGGCGATGCCCTGATTCTCCTCACTGGCATCGAGCAATGCCTGCATGCCAAGGCACACACCCAGCAGCGGTTTCGACCGGGCCGCCTCCAGCACCACCTGATCGAGCCCTGAGGCATGCAGTTCAGCCATGCAGTCACGTATCGCGCCCACACCCGGAAATACCACGCGATTTGCCGCGAGGATATCAGATCGGCGACTGCTCACCACGACGCGGTCCTTGCCCGCGACGTGTTCCAGCGCCTTGGCAATGGAGTGCAGGTTCCCCATGCCGTAATCGATTATTGCAATGGAGGCCATAGTTTTACAGGCAGGCAACGAAGCAGGCGTCGTTCACCTGAGGGATAAGGAATGCTCAAAGACTCCCTTTAGTTGAAGGAAGAATGCCGCCCATGGCGGGATCTGCTTCCAGCGCCATGCGTATGGCACGTCCGAATGCCTTGAAGATCGTTTCGGCAATATGATGCGAGTTGTCACCCCTGAGACAGTCCACATGCAGTGTGACCTGGGCATGGTTAACAAAACCCTGGAAAAACTCATGGAAAAGATCGACATCAAAATCACCTACCCGCGCACGCGGGTATACAACGTGATATTCCAAACCCGGCCGGCCGGAAAAATCAATAACTACACGCGACAAGGCTTCATCCAGTGGGACATAGGCATGTCCGTAGCGCCGGATCCCGCGTTTGTCGCTCAGTGCTTTCGCCAGTGCCTGACCGAAGGTGATACCGATATCCTCGACGGTATGATGGGCATCAATGCGCAGATCGCCGGTCGCCTTGATATCGATATCCAGCATCCCGTGCCGCGCCACCTGATCCAGCATGTGCTCCAGAAACGGCAACCCGGTTTCAAATGAGGCTTTACCCTGACCGTCAAGGTTCACAAACACCCGGATTTGTGTCTCGAGTGTTTCCCGGCTGATTGCTGCCTCGCGTTGCGACATGGATGCTAACCCGACCCTGCAATTTTCATGAAAAGTTTTACCTGTAGGTTATCGTAGCTAAAAACAGCACTGGAGAGAACCATTTGCATCAAATCCTCTCGGGTCATGGTCTGATCGCGCCGCCAGTGTAACCTGAATGCGGGCTCATGAGCCCGGACCAACCTCCAGCCAGAAAGTCGCCGGACCGTCATTGACGAGGGTAACCAGCATGTCGGCTGCGAAACGGCCGTAACCAATCGGCACATGCTGCCTGCGGGCACCGGCAACCATACAGTCGAACAATCTCTCGCCTTCCGCCGGTTCCGCGGCCGGTGAGAAACTGGGGCGCAGGCCATTTTTCGTATCCGCCGCAAGAGTAAATTGCGGTACCAGCAACAATCCGCCACCGGTTTGTCTGAGGCTGAGATTCATCCTGCCCTGTGCATCGGGAAAAACCCGATACCCGAGCACACGCTCCAGTAAACGCGTTACTTCACGTTCAGTATCACCTTTCTGTATGCCAACCAGCACCAGCAGCCCTGCGCCTATGACGGCAATCACCTCATTTTCAACGGTCACGCTGGCCGACTGCACGCGCTGCAGCAAGCCTATCATCCGAAACGCAACGCAAACTGGCCGGTCGCGGCGACGAGAGCGTCCACGATTCCCTCCTCCGTGGCGGAATGGCCGGCATCCGGGATAATCTGCAGGCGCGACTGGGGCCACACCTTGTGCAGGGCCCAGGCCTGTTCTACAGGACACACCAGGTCATAACGACCATGAACGATGACGCCTGGAATTCCATGCAGGCGCGCGGCGTCCCGCAAAATCTGGTCGGACTCCAGGAAACTGGAGTGCATAAAATAATGACATTCGATGCGCGCCAGGCTCAGTGCGGTAAACGGATTGCTGAAATGCCCGACCACGGAAGCCCTGGGCAACAAGGTTGACGCGCGCCCTTCCCACAAGGACCAGGCCTTGGCTGCCGCCATCCGCGCAAGCTCATCATCGCCCGTCAGGCGACGATAATAGGCATCAACCAGGTGGTCATGTTCTGCGGCAGGGATCGGCTGCAGGTAATCTTGCCAGTAATCCGGGAGTAGACAGGAGGCGCCCTCCTGGTAGAACCAGTTGATATCCCGTGGACGACACAAAAAGATACCGCGAAGAATCAGGCCAAGCACTCTCGATGGATGGGTCTCGGCATAAATCAGCCCCAGGGTTGACCCCCAGGAGCCGCCAAAAACAATCCAGCGTTCTATGCCCAGCATGATCCGGATCGTTTCCATATCCATGACCAGATCCTGGGTATTGTTCCCGACAAGTTCAGCGTGGGGAAGCGAGCGCCCGCAACCCCGCTGGTCGAACAGGATGATGCGGTAAATCTCGGGATTAAAGAACTGGCGGTGGTAGGTTTCGCAACCGGCTCCGGGCCCCCCATGCACGAACACCACCGGCAGACCATCGACGCGGCCGCATTCCTCCACATACAAGCGGTGTCCTTGGGAAACGGTGACCGAATGCGTGCGGAATGGTTCGATTGGCGGGAAAAGTCGGTTCATACGCAGCAAGACTACAAAGCATGATCGACATAAAAAATAAAGGGCGTGCGAATAGCACGCCCCGTGTGTTGCATTACACCCGACTGTCCGGGCATCCAGGCAATGGTGCTGCGGCCACTACCTGATTTCAATCAGATAAACAGACAAACGTCGGACTTCTGCGCGACCGGCAAAAATGATGTCGCACCCACATAATCGGTCACTTCGGGTATGAACTCACTGTTGTCAAACCCGAAAACGTCGACAGTCATCTGGCAGGCCACCATCTTGACCTCCGCCTCGAGGCACAATTCACGCAGTTCCTCGATGCTGGCCACGCCCTTGTTCTTGAAGGTCTTCTTCATCAGTCCGGTAGCCACTTTCTCGAATCCGGGAATTCCCGCCATGATCAGGTTCGGCATGGGCCACTCGATATCCTGAAACCACTTCGGACCAAATGGCATTTTCATCGGCATGGCCGGGTTACCCAGCGGGCTGATCTGAGCGGGTATTTCCTTTTTCAGCAGCAGCAGACCATAAAAAGTGAAGAAGATCTGAACTTCCCAGCCAAGCGCAGCCGCAGTGGATGCCAGAATGAAGGGAGGATAGGCCCAGTCAAGCGTGCCTTTGGTTGCGATAATCGCCATCGAAGGCGTCCTGGCCGCGTCAATCTTTTCCAGCTTCTTGGGTAGAAGCTCATCCAGCTTCTTATCCAACCACGCGTCCAGTTGCGCATTACCTTGCATTTCATCAGCACTCGTTGACATCGTTTTTCTCCTAAGTTGCATATCTCCGTAGCGGATCAACCATTCCGGATTTTAGAATTCACAACAATAACTGTAGTTGCTACGACCCGTTAACGTCATGTAATTCTGGTTTGGCGCAGCTGTGATGCTCGTGTGGATATTAGCCTTAATTATAGCGTTATCTTGGGTTATATGAGTTTTTTACTATATTCCTCTATTTTGTACGGGTCAATTTGGTATCAGCATTGCTCCCACGGCAGACCATGAAATCGCCAGCCGCCGGTGGTGCTTCGATGGTGCAGTTCATCCAGCTCGCCCTCAAACCCCTCAGCGATATTGTATACTTCCTTAAAACCATTCTCTATCAACGATTTGCCTGCTTCCAACGAGCGCTTTCCGCTCCGGCAAATGAGCAACACTGGAGCATCGCGATCATGCTCCTCCACCCCGATTCCACCCAGCATGACCTTGCGTACCTCGGTTACAAAATGCGGGTTGACAACCCATTCCGGTTCATCAATCCACGCCACATGCACACTGCCCCTGGGATGACCGACAAACAGATACTCCATACTGGAGCGCACATCGATTAACACAGCCCTGGGCTCGTCCTCCAGCAATTTCCAGGCCTGTGCCGGTATCAGCGTCTTCACCTTTGTGGTCATCGTCCCCCCTGTTTTTCAAAGGCTAAAACCGGCATGAACTGCATCCAAAATCCATTTTCCACGCTAGAGGCACAAAATAGCAATCGTCGATTGCTTCTTCCCGCATAGCGCTTGTCAACCTTTACCGGTCTTCGGTAGTGTGCGGGTATGATAACCCGCCCTCCCAAGTCCCTCATGCGCCCTATCGGTCGTGCCATCGGTGATTTCGACATGATACGCAGCGGCGACCGTATCCTGCTCGGCGTGTCCGGCGGCAAGGATTCACTGTCCTTGCTGCACATCCTGCTGCACCTGCAGAAATATTCCCCGGTGGCGTTTGAGTTGGGCGTTATCACGGTTGACCCCCAGGTGGAAGGTTTTGATCCAAGCCCACTGCGTCCCTATATCGACTCCCTGTCCGTGCCCTATTTCTACGAACAGCAGCCTCTGATGGAACGTGCCAAGCAGCATATGCGTAAAGATTCCTATTGCAGCTGGTGTGCGCGCATGAAACGCGGGGTCATGTATGCCGTTGCGCGACGTGAACGGTACAATGTAGTGGCACTGGCACAGCACCTCGATGATCTGGCGGAAAGCTTTCTAATGTCGGCATTCCATGCCGGCCAGCTTCGCACGATGAAAGCCCATTACCTGATTGATGCCGGGGATCTGCGGGTAATTCGGCCGCTGGTTTATGTCCGGGAACGTCAGACACGCGCTTTTGCTCACACCATGGGGCTGCCGTTAATCGGTGACAACTGTCCTGCCTGCTTCCGCATGCCGACACAACGCATGCATATGAAACAACTCCTTTACAGCGAGGAAGTATCAAACAAACTGCTATTCAGACGTATTTTATCGGCTATAAAACCACTTAT
>JAHKKL010000154.1 GCA_020027635.1 Gammaproteobacteria bacterium | reverse complement strand
ACTTCTTTACTTTCCCGTGCAACGCCTGAGCAGCGGTATTTCCGATGAAAATCTGCATCGTCTCCGACAGTCATGACAACCGCCACCTGCTGGAAACGGCGGTCCGCGAGGCGCAGTCGGAGGGCGCTCGGGCGGTGCTGCACTGCGGCGATGTGGTGGCACCCGGCACGCTGGAAGTACTCAAACCCTTCGGGTTGCCGGTCCACGTCATACACGGCAACAACAGCGGCGATCTCTACATGATGGCGCGCATCGCCTCCGCTCCCGCCAGCCGCGTGCATTACCACGGCCAGGATGCCGGTATCGAACTGGCCGGCCGGCGCATCTTCCTGGTGCACTACCCGCATTACGCCGCGGCCATGGCGACCACGGGCGACTGGGATCTGGTGTGCTGCGGTCATGACCACAAGGCAGATATCCGGCTCATCGACAACATGGCCGGCGGACAGACCCTGTTGGTCAATCCGGGCACGGTGGGCGGCATCGAGGCACCGGCCACTTACATTGTGGGCAATCTCGATTCGATGGAGTTTTCCATCCGCGAAATCGCATTATCCTGCCGGCGCGAAGGCACCGCCGGCTGACTGGAACAAGGCAGGTATCCCGTGAAGAAGACCAGCCCCGATCAAATGGTCATCGGCGACAAGAGCGGCATCGATCTGGCCGAGTCCAGACCATCGCTGCAGGCCCTGCTCAAGGAGCATGAGCAGCATCTGCAGGCCCTGCCCGCGGACTGTGACCCGGTAGAGCGCGCACGCGTCCGGCTCGACATCGCCGAAACCCTGCTGGCACTGCAGCGGCGCAAGGAAAGCTGGGATATCGCACGGGCAGCCTTCGATGTGTTCGTGGGGGTGGAGGCCTGGCAGGATGCGATCGAGGCCTGTGATGTTCTGTTCCAGTGTGACCAGGCGCACTCCCTGGCGGCGCTCGGCAACGGCGTCTGGCTCGCGGTGACCTTTCCGGTGCCCGCCAACCTCACCGTGGCCATGCTGCAGCATATCGTCGACGAGACCCCGGACACCTCGGACGGCGCGGCCGTGGCGGCGATGGCGGCGCATTACATCGCCGGCCTGCGCACCAAAGGAGGGGAACGCGACAGCCTGACCTTCTTCACCAATCAGATGGTGGCAGGCGTAGCGAAACGCCATCGCGGCATCGAGAACGATCCCGGGATGATAAAAATGTGGATCGAGATTCTTGGGCTGAATGACGTCAAGGAACTGCTGTCGCGTCTTGCGCTCATGCTGGATGCGATTACCGGCGACAACTGGTGGATAGACCGGGATGCACTGCGGTCCCGCCTGCCTGTGAACTAGCCCGGGAATACAGGTTCCCCACAGCCGGCCCGGTGCCGGAATTTCAGTTCCTGGTGGATTATTTACCCGCGGCACGCATCGGTCTGTCAAATCCCACCATCTCCAGCATCTTGATGAGCGTATTTTTATCCAGGGTCCATAAAGCAACCAGATAGGCAAGGCCTGCGGCCGCGCTTACCGATAGCAACTGCATTAATGGATTGAAGTCACCCGTCAAGGCGTACACCGGCAGTGCAGCAAGGCAGAGCGCCATTCCCGCGGTGAAGGACGGGCGGATCTGATGCCAGATGTCCCGCAAGGAAATATCGAGAATCCGGGTTGCGAAATACAGTCTCAACGCCATCACCTGCAAGGCCGTGATGATATGCCCGACCCCAACGCCGATGAGTCCATACCTGACCCCCACGACCATGCATATCGCCAGCACCGCTATATTGATGATGCCGAGTTTCCACAGGATGTTTGGACGACCGATCGCCTTGTAGACATCGCCCACGTTGGTACCGATGGAATGGATCAGGGAAGAAACGGCAATCAGTCTGAACACGGGGATGGCCTCAACCCAGTCCGGACCCAGCAAGGCGTGCACCAGCGGGTCGGCGAGAATGATGATCGTTAGCGAAATTGGCACAATGACGATCTGCAGGTAACGGATCGTGGCCAAGAATCCCTTGGTGAGCAGACGCATGTCATGCTGCACGCTTGAGTATGCGGGGAACAGGACCTGAGCAAGCACATTCCAGATACTCGTGATGGCTAGCTCCGGTATCCTGTACGCCATGGTATAGAGACCGAGCGCCGTGTCGCCCAGCAACCTTCCTATGAGCGTGAAGTCCAGATTCGACCCTATGGCGGACAGGATGTCGATCGCGATGAGCGGTATACCGAACGTCAGCATGCTGCGGATGAGCGAGGTGTTGATGTGCAGGCGCGGTCGCCACGGGCAACTCATCCAGGCCAGCACGGCCGACGTCACGGCACCGGCAATCTGACCGATGACCAGAGACCACACGCCGTAGCCGAGCAACGCCAGGCTGATGGAGACCACCCCCTTGACGAGGGCGCGGCCCAGGTCAGGGATGAGTTTACGGCGGAAGTTGAGATCCCGCCTCAGCAATGCCAGGTGGGCCGATCCCAGCGCCTCGATGGTAAAAGACACCCCGAGCACCCGCATCAACAACTCGACTCTGGGTTCGTGGAAAAAAACGGCAATGAACGGGGCCGTGACATAAATGATGAGCGTGAGCGTCATCCCGACCAGCAGGTTGCTGGTGAAAACGGTGTCCGAGGCCTCTTCGATATTGGTCCTTCTCTGGATAAGGGCATGACTGAGGCCGAGATCCTGCAGGACGGAGAGATAGGCGATCGCCAGCGTCGCATAGCCGACCACACCGAATTCATCCGGACCCAGCAGTCTTGCCAGGACCGTGATCGTGACCATGACGGAAAGTTTGCCGAGACCGAAAGACACGTAGTTCCAGCCGGCCGCACGCAATGTTTTCCTGGAGAGCTGCCGCGCAGGATTTGCGGGATTGTCCCCGATGCTGGTCTCGTTCTTATCCATGTACCTTCATGTCTGCCGTCTTGATCGGCGCGCTTCCATGGGAATTAGGCAGGATACCTGCCGGCCAGGCCAGGCCATGCCATGCCGTATCCAGAGGGGATCGGTGGTTAATCGCGCAGGGCCGGAGTCAGGGACACATTACCCCTGTGCTCGCCGCCTCTCGGGAATTCTCGCGCTGCCTTTATACAGTCCCTGCGTGAAGTCCCTCGCCAGCCACCATAGCATCCTCGGGTTTTTCCCCAGGGAGGTAATGACATAGGGTAATCAGGCTTCACCGTAGGGTACGTAGATCCGGATGGGGATGTTTCGTTCAGCAACCGTGCGGACTATATCACTCATCGGCAATCCATACAGCAGTTCGAGTTCAACGTCCATGTTGTTCCGTTTCAGGTGGTCAATCGCCCGCACAGCCAGCCCGGTGTCATGGGTGGCCGAGATGCTCCGCACAGGAAAGAACCCAATCGTACTGACCGATCGGGGAAGACAGGTAGGTTTGGAAATCATCTAAAGATGAGGCGATCCCCAGAAGTTTATCCAGGCTGGACAGGGCCAGTGCTGTATTCAAATAACGCGGCCGTTTCCCCACAGACTTCTTGTAAAATTACACAAGCTTACTTGCCTCAAGGTAGTTTATCTTCAATACCGTTTCCTGGATATCTGTAGCGTGCTCACGGAAATTCCGAGTTTTCCCCGTTTCCTGATGGCGCAAGGATGAACCCAGTGGGAAGCGGAACCGCGCATACAGGTCATGCCACCTCATCCTCAACACTCCTTGGCAAATTAGCTGATGAAGCCATGCGGCGGCGCCCGGATCCGGTGGATCGCGGCTTGCTGACGTTACCGGCCGGGATACGCGTGGTCTTGACCGAGAGTCATGATGCGTTGCCCATGTACCGTACTCAGTAATACGCTCTGCCTGCTGCCGTCGTCCGTTTTCACGGCAGCTTACAATGTGGTGTCCTCGCACCGAACAAGCTGGTCATAACCCTTGCTGTCGGTATGCGAGGCGAAGCGAGCCAGGTAATCCTCTATCTTGGCGAGTTGTCGCAGCCTGAAGACTTTTTCGACCTGGGTGAGGCGTCTTTCCCTGTCCAGCAGCCGGGTGGCGTTTTCCGCCTCTTCCTTATACAACCCGTCCAGTTCCCTGTATCTTGCGTGATTCATGATCGCCCCCCTTACCTCCGGCAGCCTGGCGGTTATCATATCCACATAAGCGTCGGTCGCCATGGAATGAAATTCCGGGTAGCGCATGAGAACATCCTTCCTTATGACTTCCCGTACGCCGTTGATTCCGTCCTGCAGACGCTCCTCCTCCTGCTCTGCCATGGCGTATTCATTCTGCAGTTCTTTTCTGTAGCCTATGGCGTTCCTCATGTCGCCGCCCAGCACGTGGTTCATGCCGTTCTTCGCCATCAATTCCCGGGCGAGTTTGCTGAAGACGGAATTTTCCGCGCTCCTGTTCGGGCTTATCCATCGCGTATACCAGGGCTGCCAGCTATCGAGATACTCTTCGCTCGTGGAGCGGGATAAGTCGGTACTGAAGGCATTGGCAAGCGTATAGAAATGCGCCTCCCTTAACGTGACCTTTCCGTCATCGTTCCTGTCCGGGTCGCTGTACAGTTTTTCATTCAGGCGGGTCTTTCCGTTCAATGCCGCGAAAAAATACGTCGTATAGTCACGATACTCGCCGATCCTGAGGCTACCCGAACACCCCTCGGCTTCCCTCAGCGCGGACTCCGCCATGAATCCGCACCGGTTACCCTCAAGTTCCAGGGTATCGCCGGCCGCATCCGGATGTATGGCCCGGGAAAAAGCCCCGGAATAACACTGCGTCATGATGAACCGGATCGGCGTTTGCGGATCGCTGCGTGACAGGAGTTTTTCAAAATCATAGACATCGAGGGACGTTTTGTTCCACAGCCGCAAGGCATTCCTGCCAGGGTCGGCATCGTCGCTGCTGCCATGGCCGTTATAGATAATCAACCCTGTATCCGCGCTCGTCAGTCCGGAGAAGTCCCGTGCCAGGCTTTGTTTCAGCGATTCGGCCCGGGTGCTGCCCTGAACGCCGGGAATGGAGTGATTGTAGTAGACCTCCGTATTCGCCTCGGCATCGCCAAATACCCGGGCGATAGGGAGCATGGGCGAATTCTCCGCGGTCTTGTTTTCATACGCCACGACATCCGGGCCCGGTTCGTCACCGTCCGTGTAAAAAACCTTGATGATGGAATCCGGGGCCTTGCGCTGGATGACCTCCAGTGCCCATTTGACATTCAGCTCGATCTGAGCTTGGGA
>JAHKKL010000153.1 GCA_020027635.1 Gammaproteobacteria bacterium | reverse complement strand
CCGCGCGCCGTCAACCGAGCAGCACCAGCAGCCAGACCACGGCGGCGTTGACGAGCGCCACCATGACCACCGCTGAGCCGATGTCCTTGGCGCGTCCCGCCAGTTCGTGCCGCTCGCCGCCGATGCGGTCGACCACGGCTTCGAGCGAGGAATTGACCAGCTCGGCGAACGGCACCAGCAGCCATGCCATGACCAGCAGCGCGCGTTCCGGACCGGTTTTTCCCAGCCACAGCCCCAGCGGCACCAGCACCAGCCCGAGCGCGAGTTCCTGGCGGAAGGCCGCCTCGTTACGGTAGGTGGCGCGCAGTCCCGCCCAGGAATAACCGGTCGCCCGCAACAGGCGCTTCAGGCCGGTGTTGCCGGGCTGGTTCACCATCGTTGCGCGCGCTCGTGTATCGCAGGACCTTCAGCCAACCGGCCCCGACCAGACCAGGTCGAGTTGCTTGGCGGCGCGGACCTCGTCGAGCCGGCGCACCGGCCGGCTGTGTGGCGCCTCTTTCAGCCGTTCGGGTGCGGTTTCCGCCTCCTGCTGGATCTTCACCATGGCCTCGACGAAGGCATCCAGGTCTTCCTTGCTTTCCGTCTCGGTGGGCTCGATCAGCAGGCACTCCGGCACCAGTTGCGGGAAGTAGGTGGTCGGGGCATGGATGTTGTAATCCAGCAGGCGCTTGGCAAAGTCCATGGCGGTGACGCCCTGTTCCTTCTGCTGGCGCTTCAGCGTCACGATGAATTCATGGGTGGCGCGCCGCTGCGGGAAGGCCACGTCGAAACCGGCGGCCGTGAGCCGCGCCATCAGGTAGTTGGCGTTCAGCGTGGCGAACTCCGCCACGCGCTGCATACCCTCGCGGCCCAGCATACGGGCATAGACGTAGGCGCGCATCAGTACCCCGGCGTTGCCCATGAACGCGGACAGGCGGCCGATGCTCTGCGGGCGAACCGTTTCGTCGATCCAGTAATACTCGTCGCCGTTATAGCCGACCACCGGCACCGGCAGGAACGGATCGAGGCGCCTGCCGACGCCCACCGGCCCGGCGCCCGGTCCGCCGCCGCCGTGGGGGGTGGAGAAGGTCTTGTGCAGGTTCATGTGGATGACGTCGAAACCCATGTCGCCCGGGCGCACCTTGCCGAGGATGGCGTTCAGATTGGCGCCGTCGTAGTAGAGCAGCCCGCCGGCCTGATGCACCACGGCGGCAATCTCCTGGATGTTCCGCTCGAACACCCCGAGCGTGGACGGGTTGGTCAGCATGATGCCCGCCGTATGCGGCCCGACGGATTCCTTCAACACGGCGAGATCCACGTCGCCCTGCCGGTCGGTCGGGATCTCCCGCACCGTGTAACCGCACATGGTGGCGGTCGCCGGATTGGTGCCGTGGGCGGCATCCGGCACGAGGATTTCCCGGCGCTCTCCGTCGCCGCGCGCCTCGTGGTAGGCGCGGATCATGGCCACACCGGCGAATTCGCCCTGGGCGCCCGCCGCCGGCGTCAGCGACACCGCGGTCATGCCGGTCACCTCCTTGAGCATTTCCTGCAGTTCGTACAAACAGGCGAGGAACCCCTGTCCGAGCGATTCCGGCGCGAACGGATGGGAGGACAGGAAGCCTGGCAGCATGGCGAGCGTGTTGCAGGCCCGCGGGTTGTATTTCATGGTGCAGGAACCGAGCGGGTAGAACTGGGTGTCGATCGAGAAGTTCTTCTGCGAGAGCTGCGTGTAATGCCGCACCGCCTGCAGCTCGGATACCTCGGGCAGCAGCGGCCGGTCCCGGCGCAGCAGCTGTTCGGGTATGTCCGCTGTGTCCGCCGCGCTGGCCGGGGCCTGCGCCTGCGCGCGGCGCCCGCTGCGTGAATGTTCAAATATCAGCATCTCTAGCATCCGTCCTGTCGTTCGCCGCGGGCGCGGTCCTGCGGAGGCATACTCCGGCGGAGCCGCACCTGCATGCGCGCGGCCTCACAGCGCGGCAAGCGCCGCGTCGTAGTCCGGCTCATCGGCGATCTCCGGCACCAGCTGGGTGTAAACGACCTTATCGTTCTCGTCGATGACCACCACCGCGCGCGCCGTGATGCCGGCGAGCGGGCCGTCCGTGATCAGCACGCCATAGTCCTTGGCGAATCCGCGGCTGCGCATCATCGACAGGGGGGTCACGTTGTCGATCCCTTCCGCCCCGCAGAAGCGCCCCTGCGCGAACGGCAGGTCGGCGGAGACCACCAGCACCACCGCATCTTCCCTGCCCCGGGCCTGTTCATTGAACTTGCGCGTCGAGGTCGCACAGGTCGGCGTGTCCAGACTGGGGACGATGTTGAGGAGCTTTTTCTTGCCGCTGAAGTCCGCGAGGTGCACGTCGTTCAGCTTGCCGTCCACCAGATGAAAATCCGGTGCACGCGTGCCCACCGCCGGAAGCTCCCCGTTGGTATGGATTTTATTGCCCTGCAAAGTCACAGTCGCCATGATTCAACCCCCTTCAGGTTTTGTTGCGTTCTCGGTTGGTACTTCTAGGCCATCCTGGGCTTGACCGGACAGCCGGCCGCGGTCTGCCTCGCGATGATGCGGTTCAGGTGATCCGCGTACAACTCGATATCCTCCGCGGTCCGCGCCTCGGTGGCGCAGACCAGCAGGGCATTGCCCAGTTCCGGGTAGTCCCTCGACAGATCATAGCCCGGCAGCAGGTTGTGCGCGTGCAGGGGTCGCATCACATCCGCGAGCGGCAGCGACAGGCGCAGCACCGACTCGTGGAAGCAGGGCCGGCTGAACACGGCCTCGACGTGCGCGTTCCCCGTGAGCTTTCGCACCAGGGCCAGGGTATTGGCATGACAGGCCTGTGCGACACGCGCCAGTCCGTCGGCGCCGAGCAGCGCCATGTAGATGGTCGCCGCGGTTACCAGCAGGCCCTGGTTGGTGCAGATATTGGATGTCGCCTTGGAGCGGCGGATGTGCTGTTCGCGCGCCTGCAGGGTTAGGGTATAGCCCACGCGGGCGTCGCGGTCCAGGGTGCGGCCGACGATGCGCCCCGGCATCTGGCGCACCAGTTCCTGCCTGCAGCACATGAAGCCGAAATAGGGTCCGCCGCCGGCGAGCGGCACGCCGAGCGGCTGCCCTTCGCCGCAGGCGATATCCGCCCCCGCCTCGCCCCAGGCGCCCGGCGGTTTGAGAATGGCGAGCGCGGTCGGGTTGCACACCGCGATCACCAACGCGCCCTGCCGGTGCGCCCAGTCGGTCAGTTCATCCACGTCTTCGAGGATACCGAAGAAGTTCGGCTGCTGTATGACCAGGGCAGTGATGTCCTGACCCTCGTAGGGCGCGAGGGATTCCAGCGGCGTGTTGCCGCCCTCGCGGTCGTACGGCAGCTCGACCAGCTCGATGCCCTGGTTGCGCACGATGGTGCGGGTCGTCCTGCGGTAATTGGGGTGCACCACCGCGGGCACCAGAATGCGGTGTGATGTCGACTTGCGGTTGGCGCGCACGGCCATGAGCACGGCCTCTGCCATCGCCGAGGCGCCGTCGTAGAGCGAGGCGTTGGAGACATCCATGCCGGTCAGGCTGGCCATCATGGTCTGAAATTCGTAAATCAGCTGCAGCGTGCCCTGGCTGGCTTCCGCCTGGTACGGGGTATAGGCGCTGTAGAATTCGCCGCGCGTGGTGATCTCCCAGACGGCCGCCGGAATGTGGTGATCGTAGGCCCCGGCCCCCAGAAAGCACAGCGGGCACCCGTCGGACTCCGCACGCGAGCTCATCAGCCGGCTGATTTCCTGCTCGGTCATGCCGGGTGGAATGCCCGGCAGCCCGCCGACGCGCAGCCCGGCGGGGATCTCGTCGAACAGGTCATCGATCGCGCCCGCGCCGATGGCGGCCAGCATGTCACGGATATCGGTGTCGGTGTGCGGGATGAAAGGCATGGGTAAGGGTCCGTCGGGGCCAGGCCGGTCGGTCTAGTGACTCTCGGACTCGAGAAACGACTCATAGGCATCGGCGTCCATCAGTTCCTCCAGTTCGCCAGGATCGGAGGGGCGCAGGCGGAACATCCAGCCCTCGCCATAGGCATCCTGGTTCACGGTCTCGGGACTCTCGACCAGGTTGCCGTTGACCTCCACGATTTCACCGGCAACCGGTGCATAGACGTCGGAGGCTGCCTTCACCGACTCCACCACGGCGCAGGGCTGCGCCGCGGCCACCAGCTTGCCGACATCGGGGACCTCGATGTAAACCATGTCGCCGAGCTGTTCCTGGGCATTGTCGGAGATGCCAACGGTGATGGAACCATCGTCATTCAGACGCGCCCATTCATGCGTCTTCGCGTATTTGAGATCCGCAGGGATGTTACTCATGGCTGTCCTCGCTCATTCGTGGATTTATCAGTCGGTACGGCATGGTTCATATAAAAAACTGCTTACCGCAAAGACGCAAAGATCGCAGAGAAATCACATTAAGATACCTCGAATTATTCGAGTTAGATCTAGTGTAGGAGCGGGCTTGCCCGCGAATCTGCTGATAATTAAACATCGCGTTCGCGGGCAAGCCCGCTCCTACGGAAAAAATCTCTTTTTTCAAGGCACATATACATTGGTTCTCTTCTTTGCGTCTCTGCGGTTCATCAGTCGGTGTTATAACTCGATCCGGGCCTTGCCGTTGCGCACGAAGGGCGGCTTGACCACGCGCGCCTGCAACAGCTTGCCGCGGATCTCGACCTGGCAGCTCTCGCCGGTGTCCGGCGGGACGCGCGCGAAGGCGATGCTGCGCTGCAGGGTCGGTGAAAAGCTGCCGCTGGTGATCTCGCCCGCGGCGCCGTTCCCGACGATCACTTTCTGATGATTGCGCAGCACGCCCTTGCCCTCGAGCAGCAGGCCGACCAGCTTGCGCGGGACACCCTCCCGGCGCTGCGTCTCCAGTGCGGCGCGGCCGATGAAATCGCGGTCCGGCGGCTCCCAGGCCACCGTCCATGACAGCGCCGATTCGAGCGGCGTCACCGTCTCGTCCATATCCGCGCCGTACAGGTTCATGCCGGCTTCGAGCCGCAGCGTATCGCGGGCGCCGAGACCAGCGGGACGGATACCGGCCGCGCGCAGCTTCCGCCAGAACCCGGCCGCCTCGTCGCCTGGCAGGATAATCTCGAAACCGTCTTCGCCGGTGTAGCCGGTGCGCGCGATGAACCAGTCATCCGCGAAGGCGCCGACGAAGGGTTTGAGTG
>JAHKKL010000152.1 GCA_020027635.1 Gammaproteobacteria bacterium | reverse complement strand
GCCGTCGGTGATAATCAGCAGTGAGTTAACGCTTTCCGCCGGCTGGCCGGCAATGAGTTCCTTCGCCCGGTCGAGTGCGAATGAGAGCCGGCTCCCCTGGAGCCGTACCAGCCGGGTATCGAGCGCGGACAATACCCGGCGTATTCCATTCATGTCTTCCGTGATCGGTGAGATCACATGTGCAACCGACGCGAAGGCGATCAATCCCACACGGATACCCCGGTTCTGATTGAGAATGTCCTCCAGTTCCTGTCGACCGCGCGCCAATCGAGTGGGTTTGACATCTGTTACCTCCATCGAACGCGAGATATCAAACAACACCAGCAGATTGGTGCCCGGCCTGAATAATTGCACATCCGTGAAATCCCAGCGTGGACCCGCCATGGCCAGAACCATCAGGGTCCATATAGCCGTCCAGCGCGCAAAACGCTTCCAGCGTGCCCGTGGCGAAGTCTCCGTACGCCCGAGGAGATAGGGCATCAGGTGGGCGTCGGCATAGTTACGTATCCGTTCATTCCTGCCGAGACCCGGCATAACCAGCAGCCAGAGTGCAACCGGGATGCAGAACAGCAGCGCCCACAGCCAGGCCGGTTCTGAGAAATGGAATGATGAGAGAAAGCCATCATCCATGCGCGCTGCCTCTGAACCAGGTTCTGGGGATTCCGTCCGGGAACAGACCTAGCACCAGCAGGGCAAACAGCGCCACGCCCAATGGCCAACGGTAGAGCGGGCTGGGAATCATGACGCTGCGCGACTCCGCCTTGGTTTTTTCCAGCGCATTAATGTGTTGATAAATTTTTTCCAGCGCATCGGTATCCGTGGCGCGGAAGTAGGCGCCGCCGGTCATATCCGCGACCTCTTTTAACAGATCCTCGTCGATTTCCATTTTTTGCTCGGTCATCCGGCCATTTTCGACGAACGGGACCAGCCCCTTGCTGCCCACACCAATCGTGTAGATGCGGATACCTTCGTGGGCGGCCAGCTGCGCGGCCAAACGCGGGGGGAGACTGCCCGCGGTATTCTCACCATCGGTAAGCAGAATCAGTACCCTGGATCCCTCGGGGCGTTCGCGCAATTTTTTCACGGCCAGACCAATGCCATCGCCGATGGCCGTGGCGTCGCCGGCCATGCCTGAAACGATGCTGTCCACCAGTGCACGCACCGCATTGACGTCCAGCGTCATCGGTGAAAGCACGAATGCCTGACCGCCGAATACCACCATACCGATGCGATCCCCTTCCCGAGCTTCTACAAAACGCCCGAGCACACCCTTGACGACCGCCATGCGCGTGACCTGCCTGCTATTGACGGTAAAATCCAGCGCTTCCATGGAACGCGAGGTATCGATAACCAGCATCAGGTCATAACCTTCGGTACGCACCTCAGAATAGGGTTCCAGCCACTCCGGACGCATCAGGGCGAGAATCAACGCAACCCATAGCAGGGCAAGCATGATGGTCTTCTGCAAGCTTCCGGTATGGGTAAGCGAGCGGGCCGATAAGAAAGTCGATGCCAGCCGGCCGAGCGCCGGGTGCAGCAACGTGGCCCCCTCCTCCTGGCTGTAGTAGTCTGACGGCTTGTGACGGCGCGGCCAGAATTTCCAGACGAGCAGCGGAAACGGCAACAACAGGGCAATCCATGGCCAATGAAAATTAAACATGTTCGGAACCGATCTTGGCGAGTAGTCCGGTCCAGACCATGCGCGCGCGAGTACGCAAATCCGTGCCGTTGCGTGCCGGTTGTGTAGCATCAATCCAGCGCGTTGCCGCGCGTATCAGCGAGGCGATCTCCTTGCGTTCGACCTCCATTGACGGTGGCATATACGGTGCTCTCAGCAGCACCTGTCCGCGCTTTTCCCAGTCAAACCCAGAGGTATCCTTTTCCGCAAGCCAGTGTAGCCAGGTCTCCCCCGTCAATCCAGCGGCAACGCGACGTCCGCTGCGTGCCATTGCGATACGCCGCAGAAGCTCAGACAACCGTCCGGCTACATCCCGAGGATTCTCCTTGGTCAGTGCCTTGCGCAAGGCACTGAGTTTACGACGGGCATCGCTACGCCACCCCAGCCAGGGTCCATGATGGGCGAACCAGTATCCCATGGCGATCACGACCGGGACCAGGACGATGGCGGCAAGGACATACCACCAGCCGGGAGCCGGCGGCCACCAAGGCATCCCATCGAGTCCATGGATATCACGCAGGGTTCCGGGAAATGATTCCATCATGCTATACCCTGCCTCCCGCGTAACGCCGTAGACCCTCGGTCAATACATGATGCACATCGGCGTCGGTGGTGACGGGAATAAAGCCGATCCCGAGCCGGTAAGCCATCTGCTTGACCTCATCACGACGCAATTCCCAATCGTCACGAAATGCCTGCCGGCCCCGTTCATTGTCCGTATCCACCTCCAGCAACTCTCCCACCGCATTGGAGAAAATGACCGACCCCATGGCGGGAAGATCGCGATCGGCAGGATCATCGATCGGCAGCAGCAGTACATCATGGCGCTGGCGCAGGCTTCCCAGGGTACGTTCCAGGCCAATCGAGACCTGGTTGATGGCGCCAATGACAAAGATCAGAGACCCGGTCGTGCTGCCGGAATCAAGATGCTGCAGCGCGGCAATGATCCGGGTGTCATCGATCTCACCATGCTCAGCCGGTTTTGTCAGCGCCCGTAGCAGACGCCAGAGACCACGCCGCCCTGGCGTGGCCCGGAAATACTGGGTCCCAGTGGCCGGGTTACCGAAAAGCACGCCGCCAACCCGATCGTGCTGCTTGCTGGCGGCCCATCCGATCAATGCGGCCGCGCGTGCAGCCTGGATGGATTTGAACGTGCCGCGGGTGCCAAAACTCATGTGCGGCCCGGTGTCCACGCACAGGATAACGCTGCGCTGGCGTTCTTCCCGAAACACCTTGAGGTGCGGTCTGCCCGTACGCGCCGTCACCAGCCAGTCCATGTTGCGGATATCGTCCCCTTCCCGGTACTCCCGCACTTCCTCGAAGTCCAGTCCGGTGCCCCGGAAAACTGAAGAGTACAGGCCGGAAAAGGTCGAATTGACGAGGTGATGCGCGGCGACGCCCAGCGCACGCGCCTGATGGCGCAGTTCTAGCAGATCATCGAGCCGTGGATAGAGAATCATTATTGTGTTGGAGGCTCAGATTACGTGGAACAGGCACAACAAAGGGAACACCCGGGAGGGTTACTGCTGAATGAATCACGGTATTGCAACAACCTCCAGCAATCGTCTGATGAAATCGGTGGTCGTCACGCCTTCCGCCTCGCCTTCGAAGGTCAGCAGTATGCGGTGCCGCAGCACATCCGGCGCCACCGCCTGGATATGGTGAGGAGCTACGAATTCATCGCCGTCGAGCCATGCCCGGGCACGCGAACACCTCGCCAGTGCAATGGTGGCACGCGGCGAGGCGCCGAAGCGGCACCAGCGCTTGAGATCGGCATCGTAGGCTCCCGGCCTGCGACTGGCCTGAACCAGATCCACAATGTAGTTGTTCAATTTAGGATCGAGATAGAGCTTCGCGGCATCCTCGCGCACCCTGTAGAGTTCCTCCTGGGCTAATTTCCTAGCTGGCGGCTCGGGTGTATTCAACTGCTGTTTACTGTCGAGGTCCAGGATGGCCAGCTCTTCCTCCCGATTCGGGTAGTCCACCCAGACGTGCATCAGGAAGCGGTCCAGTTGGGCCTCGGGCAGATGATACGTTCCTTCCTGCTCGATCGGGTTCTGGGTGGCGAGCACCATAAACAGCCTTGGCAGGGTGTAGGTCTGCAGGCCAACAGTGACCTGATGCTCACCCATGGCCTCGAGCAGCGCCGACTGGACCTTTGCCGGCGCCCGGTTCACTTCATCGGCGAGCAGGATATTGTGAAACAGTGGTCCGGGGCGAAATTCGAATTCACCTTTTTCATGGCGGTAAATATCGGTTCCAATCAAATCGGATGGCAGCAGGTCCGGTGTAAACTGAATGCGGTGAAAATTACCCTCGATGGCTTCCGCCAAGGATTTTACCGCCGTCGTCTTCGCCAGACCGGGCATACCCTCCACCAGAAGATGCCCCTGGCTCAAGAGGCAGATGAGCATACTGTCGATGAGTTCGCGTTGCCCGATAACCCGTGAGGCAAGATGGGCGCGAACACCATCCAGAACCGAGGGATCGATGTGGCGGCTAATAGCCTGGCTGCTGACGTTCAACAATGTGCTTGTCTCCTCGACGCTTTGGAATTCGATTCCCAAAAGAACCGGTTTGCGTACCCGCCTGATGTGGCCACGGATTACAGGTGCCGATTACGGATTTCAAACTGAATGGGGGAACTGTCGGACAGTCGAATTAGCTGATATTGATACATTTATAAACTTTATATTCCCTTATTACAAGCGGAGTCTGATTGTTCCGAATCAATAATCCCCGACGTTTTTGAAAATCCTGTCATTCTTGTTGGTGTCATGTGACTGGAACCCCAGGATCTTGCCGCAGACCTTGGGGCCGTTTCCCGCTGTGTTCAGGACCATGGGAACGGCTGCACCGCTCCCAGTTACACGGGTTTCCCGGAAGCCGGGTATCCTGGTCGGGGATCTTCAAGGACACGGACGGTTTCTTTGTCGGAATTGTGCACGGGACGAGTCTGCGTACCTGAAGGATCAGTAAAGGCATCGTTCAGCTTCTGAATATAATCATTGGCCTCGGCAATGACGCGATGAAGACGCTTACGGGTGAATTTTCCCCAACCGATCGGATTGTTGTCGAATATACTGTGCCATCCCCGGGTATTGTCGTGAAACGCATGGCACAGCCGTTCGCATTCCAGACCCGGTGCAAAGTCCGTTTTTATCAATCCGGTAACCCTACGCGCCGCCAATTTCCGGATTTTAAAATGCAGGTAAACCAGCGCCATGGCCATGGCAGCCAGCGTTATCCCGCTCCACACAAGAGCAGCGGTCGATTCACGCCACCAGACCGGCAGGGACCAGCGCCAGCCTTCACGAAAACCAAGCGGGGAAGCCGTCAACAACACAATCGCAAGGACTGCAGCGAAAATGACGGCGTCTCCCCACAGAACCAGTCGCCGCCAGCGCGTCTTGTAACCCCGCAACCACGGAACGATCTTTTCCTCGATATGGTGCGCCATTTTCTCTAGTGAACCGATGATCCGGTAGGCGCGTTCGACGCCGACACGCCGAATCCTGTCATGGATCTCGGTGAGA
>JAHKKL010000014.1 GCA_020027635.1 Gammaproteobacteria bacterium | reverse complement strand
TGCTTTCATTCACGTCAGCGACGGCAAGATGCACGATGTCAACGTGTTGGACATCCTGCCGATCGAGGCGGGTGCGTTTTACGTGATGGATCGCGGTTACCTGGACTTCGCCCGGCTCTATCGGATGCATCGGGCCGGGGCGTTCTTTGTCACGCGCAGCAAACGCGGGATGGATGCCCGGCGCGTATACTCGACCAAAACCGATCGGTCCACCGGAGTGGTCTGCGATCAGCGCATCGCGCTGAACGGCTTCTATGCGCGCAAGAACTATCCCGAACAGTTGCGGCGCATTCGATTCAAAGACCCCGAGTCGGGCAAGACGCTGGTGTTTCTGACCAACAACACGACGCTGCCGGCGCTCACCATCGCCGCGCTATACAAAAGCCGTTGGCAGGTCGAATTGTTTTTCAAGTGGATCAAGCAGCATCTGCGCATCAAGAAGTTTCTCGGCACAAGCGAGAACGCGGTGAAGACGCAAATCTGGTGCGCCGTATCCACCTATGTGCTCATCGCTATCGTCAAGAAGGAGCTTCAACTCGATGCCTCGCTCTACACTTTGCTACAGATTCTCTCAGTCAGCGTTTTCGAAAAAACCCCTTTAAACAAGGCATTTCTAGACGCTGGCGACACAATCGATCAGGATGATCCTTGTAATCAACTGAATTTGTTCAACTATTAACCGGACAGTAGTGTCCGTAATTCTGATCGTGATGGCGGTCAGAAATGCGGCCGGGGAAATATCGATCATCTTGTCATAGCGTGTCCGACACGAACCCTGTTCCACCAGCTTCCGGTTTGGCGGCGCAAGTGAAGATTTCTTCCTACGTAGGAGAACCAGAAATAAATCAGTGATTCAACTACACGGGCTCAAAACATTCCTTGTAGTTTCATGTCTCAACCAACCACCAGCTCCGGCCGGAATCCAGACGTCAGGTACTGCGGTGCATAGCCCCAGGGATTGCAGACTACCCGGGTACCAAGGAGCTCGTAGTCGAACGGATCATGCACATGGCCATGGATTCAGAATGCGGCCCGCCAGCCAGCACGTTGATATCGGCACCGACGGCGGGCGGTTTGAATTCCCCGAATTCAATGTGCAGATCTTTCAGGATGCGGAGTTTCCTCGAGCTACATATACATGCCAAGTTTGGTTCTGTTGCGGGAGTTATACCTCGCAGGTCGTACCGTACGCAGTGAAAGTGTTAACGAAATAGGGAGTAATGTTGATCCTTATTTCCGCTCACGGATACGCCACATGATATTGCAGTCTGTCTTTGCAAACACGGGCCCTGTGGGTCGGCACGTCAGATCAAACACGATCACCCACATTTGTTTTTTCGAATGACGCTGACCTTCATCGCCCCAAGCACTCCGTTGCTTTAGGGGAACTACTTTCCAATGCAGAAGCTACTGAAGATTCGGTCCAGTAGATCCTCGCTGGTGAACGCGCCGGTGATTTCGCCGAGATCCTGCTGGGCCTCGCGCAGTTCCTCCGCCAGCAGTTCCGCGGCGCGCTGCTCCCGTAGCAGGCGGGAACCTTCCACGATGTGCGCGCGCGCGCGCTGCAGGGCATCGAGATGGCGGCGGCGCGCGCTGAACCCACCCTCGGCCTGTTCCTGGAAACCGACGCACTGCTTGAGATGACGGCGCAGGTCGTCCAGGCCCGCGCCCGTATGGGCCGAGAGGGCGACTTCCTCCGAAGCATCCGCGCCGCTGATGCCGGGCGGACGGCCGGTAAGATCGATCTTGCTGCGGATGCGTGTGTGGGACATGCCGGCGGGTAGCTCCTCGAGGATGGCGGCATCGGCCGCGGTGTATCCTGCCTGGTCATCGATCACCAGCAGCACCCGATCGGCGTTTTCCATGGCCCGCCGCGCCCGCTGCATGCCAGCCTGTTCCACCGGATCGGTGCTGTCGTGCAGGCCGGCGGTGTCGATGATGTGCAGCGGCATGCCGTCGATCTGAATATGTTCGCGCAGCACATCGCGGGTGGTGCCGGGTATATCGGTAACGATCGCCGCATCGAAACCAGCCAGTGCATTCAGCAGGCTGGACTTACCGGCGTTGGGACGCCCGGCGATCACCAGTGTGATGCCGTCGTGCAGCAGCTGGCCCTGATGGGCACCTGCCAGCACCCGCTCGATGGCCTCACCCAGGGCGGCGATCTGCTCGCCTAGTCGTTCATCTGAGAACAGATCGATCTCATCGTCGGGAAAATCCATAGTGGCCTCGATCCAGCTGCGCAGCTCGATGAGCTGTTGCAGCAGGGTATGGATGTGGTCGGAAAATATGCCCTGCAGGGAACACGCCGCGGCGCGTGCCGCCTGGGCGGTGCCGCTGTCGATGAGATCGGCGATGGCTTCGGCCTGCGCAAGGTCGAGCTTGCCATTAAGAAAGGCGCGTTCGGAAAATTCGCCAGGACGAGCCGGGCGCGCGCCGAGCGCGAGCACTCGCTCGAGTAGCAGGTCCATAACCACCGGGCCGCCGTGGCCATGCAGTTCCAGCACATGTTCGCCGGTGAATGAGGCGGGCGCCGGGAAATAGAGCGTCAGACCGGCATCAATCAACGTGCCGTCGCCGGCGCGGAAGTCGTGTCGTTCGGCATAGCGCGGTTTCGGCAGGCGTCCCAGCAGCTGCCAGGCGATGGCCGGTACTGCCGCGCCGGAGACGCGCACGATGCCGATGCCACCCTGGCCGGATGGAGTTGCGATGGCGGCGATGGTGTCGATGTTCGGGGTCACGGGATGACCGCCGGCAGCGGGGTATTATTTTTTTGCGCCGCGCTCGATGCGCCGCGTGATCACGTACTGCTGGGCTATGGACAGGGTGTTGTTGACCACCCAATAGAGCACCAGTCCGGAAGGAAAGAAGGCGAAAAACACGGTGAACACGACCGGCAGAGCCATCATGACCTTCGCCTGGATCGGATCCAGGGGAGCCGGGTTAAGCTTCTGCTGGATCAGCATGGTCGCACCCATCAGCAGCGGCAACACATAGTAAGGGTCGGGTGCGGACAAATTATTCATCCACAGCATGAACGGTGCCTGACGCATCTCCACGCTCTCCAGCAACACCCAGTAAAGCGCGATGAACACGGGGATCTGCACCACGATCGGCAGGCAGCCGCCCAGCGGGTTGATCTTCTCCTTCTTGTAGATTTCCATCATGGCCTGGTTGAGGCGCTGCCGGTCATCCCCGTAGCGTTCCTTGAGCGACTGCAAGCGTGGGGCCAGCTTGCGCATGTTGGCCATGGAGCGATAGCTTGTTTCCGAGAGTTTGTAGAATGCCAGCTTGATCAGCAGCGTGAGCAGCACGATGGACCAGCCCCAGTTGCCGACCGTTTTATGAATCGTCTTCAACAGCCAGAACAGCGGCTGGGCCAGCACGGTGAGCCGCCCATAATCCACCGTCAATTCCAGCCCCGGCGCCACCTCGGCCAGGTGGTCCTGCAGCTTGGGCCCCACATACAGCCGGGTATGAAATGCGGCGCTGCCGCCGGCAGGAACCGTCTCCTGCGACGAGATCAGGCCAATGACGTAGCGCGGACCGCTCAGGGTCTTGGTGTAGTAGCGCTCCTCCTCGCCGCGCTCCGGGATCAGCGCCGCCACGAAATAATGCTGGATCATGGCCGCCCAGCCATCGGTGATCTTGCGATCCAGCGCGCGTTCATCCATGTCCTTGAAGGATATCTTCTGGTACTTGTCTTCCGGACTGTAGAGCACGGCCCCCGTGTAGGTGCGGATAAACTTGGACTGGCTGGACGCCGCCATCGGGCTGCGCTGTAGCTGGCGGTATTCACGCCCGTGCCAGTCAGCGGCACTGCCATTTTTCACTTCGTAATCGAGATCCACCACATAGCTGCCGCGGTGAAAGGTATAAAGCTTGGTGACCACCACTCCTTCCGAGCTACTCCAGTGCAGTGGAACCTGCAGGGTGTCGGCGTTGTTATCCAGCCGGTAGTGCAGCTGTTCGGCGCGGTACTCGGCATGGTGGGTAGGTTCTGCGCCATCCGGCGTGCGCAGGCCCGACTGGACCACAAACAGGTCCGGCATGGTGTCATTCAATAGTTGGAACGACGGTGAACCCGGCTCCGTATTCATGTGATAGGCAAGCAGGCCTGCGTGGCGCAGATCGCCGCCGAGCGTATCGATCACCACGCTCAGGGTATCGGTTTCCACCCGCACCTGCTGCCCGGTGTTCAGTGCGATTTCCTCTGGCACAAAGCCTACCCCTTCCTTGGTCGCTGACTCGACACCGGCCTGTGGCAGGTCCTCACCAAGGGTAGCAGAGGTGGTCGGCTGTTCCGTCACAGTCGTTGCGGGTTGAGTCTCTGGCGCCGGACCGTAGTCCTTCATCCAGGCCTGCCACAGCAGCAGGACCACGAAGGAGAGTGCGACGAAGAGGAAAAGCCGCTGATTATCCATGAAGGCAGTTCACATCCTTGTCCGGGACTTCATCGATACCGCCGGGGTGCCAGGGATGGCAGCGTGACAGCCGGCGCATTGCCATGGTGCCTCCGCGCAGGACACCGTAACGCTCGATAGCGGTAATCGCGTAGCAGGAGCAGGTCGGGTGGAAGCGGCAGTGTCCGCCGAGCCATGGACTCAACAGAAAGCGGTAGGCCTTGATGAGTTGTATTAAGAACCAGCGCATGAATCTATTAACCGTTTCCAGATTTTTTCGAACGCCTGTGCAAGGTCCCTGTTGGATTGCATTGCGATATCCGCACGGCCGATGACCACGATGTCCAGATTTCCCAGTTGCACCTGCCAGTGGCGGAAACTTTCCCGCACCTGGCGTTTTATTCGGTTACGGGCTACGGCAGAACCCGCCGCCTTACGTGATATGACTAGGCCAAGACGGGGCCTACCTTGGGAATTTGGGGTGGCCAGAACCGTCATCCAGCGATTACTTGCCCTGCTTTGGCTGTGGTCGAATACCCACCGGTACTCGGCGGGCTGCGTCAAACGAGCCTGCCGTGGAAAACGTGCCAGGCCGCAACGCAAGGGCGCGGATTCAGACGGACAGCCGTGCCCGGCCCTTGGCACGACGTGCGTTGATAACTGCTCTACCGCTTTTGGTACTCATGCGCGCACGAAAACCATGTGTGCGCTTGCGCTTCAAGTTGCTGGGTTGAAAGGTTCTTTTCATGGCACGCCAGGTCCCGAATTGATTACGACGAAATCATCCACACCAAAAATGCGGCGTGAAAAGGGCGCAAAGGGTACTGTTTCTGCCGCCAGACTGTCAACCTGAAAGTATCCTGCCGCTGTATTCCGGGTGTGGATAACTTACGGCGACAGGTATAGACTTCACCGCCTTGGCATCGCACTGCTCACAACAAAAAGGGAGGCTTGTCTCGTGGAAGTGTCGCTATGGCAAAAGTGTCTGATTCGCCTCGAAACCGAACTTCCCGAGCAGCAATTCAATACCTGGATACGCCCGTTGCATGCCATCGAGACACCGGACAGCCTGCGACTTCTGGCCCCTAACCAGTTCGTACTCGATTGGGTAAGCAAGCACCATTTCGAGACCATCTCGCGCACCTTGCATGACATCGATCCGGAGGCCGAAACCCAGGTACTCCTCGATATCGGCAGCACCAAGCGCGGCAGCGAACCGGCAGCGGCAACACCTGTGCAATTGCTGCGCCCAGCGACGGCGGATAAACCGGTACCCGGTCAGTACAAGAGCAATCTCAACCCCGATTTCACATTCGCGACTTTCGTCGGCGGAAAATCCAACCAGTTAGCCCGTGCCGCCTCCATGCAGGTTGGGGAGAACCCCGGGGAAGCATATAACCCGCTATTCATCTATGGCGGTGTAGGGCTGGGCAAGACCCACCTCATGCATGCCGTTGGCAACTTGATCCACGAACGCAATCCGGCAGCCCGTGTAGTCTATCTACATTCAGAACGCTTCGTCGCCGACATGGTCAAGGCATTGCAACACAATGCCATCAACGACTTCAAACGCTACTACCGCAACGTGGATGCCCTGCTCATCGACGATATCCAGTTCTTTGCCGGAAAGGAGCGGTCTCAGGAAGAATTCTTCCATACATTCAATGCCTTACTTGAAGGACAACAGCAGGTCATACTAACCTGCGACCGCTATCCCAAGGAAGTGCAGGGCTTGGAAGAGAGGCTGAAATCCCGCTTCGGCTGGGGACTCACGGCGGCCATCGAACCGGCTGAACTGGAGACCCGCGTGGCGATTCTCATGAACAAGGCCACCCAAGGCAATATCAACTTACCGGACGATGTCGCCTTCTTCATCGCCAAGCGTATCCAGTCCAATATCCGTGAACTGGAAGGTGCACTGCGCCGCGTCATTGCCAGTGCGCGCTTCACAGGTCAGCCGATAACATTGGATTTCACCAAAGAGGCCTTGCGTGATCTGCTGGCTTTGCAAGACAAACTGGTTACCACTGAAAATATCCAGAAGACGGTCGCAGAGTACTACAAAATACGCGTGGCCGACCTGCTCTCACCGCGACGCACCCGTACCATTACCCGTCCCCGCCAGATGGCTATGGCGCTGGCGAAGGAGCTGACTACACATAGTCTGCCCGAGATTGGAGATGCCTTCGGTGGACGTGATCATACGACGGTGTTGCATGCCTGCCGCAAGGTGATTGAACTCAAAGACGCGGATGCGCGCATCAAAGAAGACTACAACAACCTGTTGAGAACCTTGACCACATAACGTGGATAACGTGTGGACAACCATTTGGACGGTCTTTTATCCCGGATTACCCACAGCTTATACACGACTAGCTACGGGGTTTTCTGCCTGGTTATGATGAAATTATCTACATGATAGATATTGATATTTAACGGTTACCAACATCTTTCCGTGAACCTAATTATAGAAACAATCATTTTTAAATAATCTTTAAGTTAAGTAATTACCATGAAGCTTACCATTCAGCGTGAAGTGCTCCTGAAACCCCTGCAACAGGTAGCCGGTGTGGTGGAACGGCGCCAGACATTACCGATCCTCGGCAATGTTCTGCTCAATGCGACCAAGAAAGGCGTGAAACTAACCGCAACGGACCTTGAAGTAGAACTACAGACGCAGGCGAGCGTCAATGTTGCAGAAGTCGGTGACAGCACGTTGCCGGCTCGAAAACTGCTGGATATCTGCCGGGCTTTGCCGGAAAGCGCCGAGATCGACATTACCGTGAAAGAAGATCGTGCGCAGATCCGTTCGGGTAAAAGCCGTTTTACGTTGACCACCATGCCAGCCAGTGAATTTCCGGTCGTGGACAAGATAAAGAGCGCACGTACATTCCAGGTAGCACAGAATGATCTGCGCTGGTTGATCGAACGCACAGCATTTTCCATGGCCCAGCAGGACGTCCGTTACTACCTTAATGGCCTCATGCTGGAACCGTCCCGTGGACTATTACGTGCCGTAGCAACTGACGGACACCGCCTGGCCTTCTGCGAGTACGTCGTGGATGTTGGTGAGGATGAAGTGCAGCAGGTTATCGTCCCACGCAAGGGGGTGCAGGAATTGCACCGGTTGCTCGAAGACGATAACAAGCCGATCCAGGTGGAAATCGGCACCAACCACATTCGTATTACCACGGGTGAATTGCGTTTTACTTCAAAACTGATTGATGGCCGCTTTCCTGATTACCATCGTGTCATACCCAAGAGTGCTGACAAGCGCCTCCTGGTCAAACGGGAGTTGCTGCGCCAGGCGCTCACCCGCACATCGATTCTTTCCAACGAGAAGTACCGCGGGATTCGTCTGGATGTTTCTAAAAATAATCTTAAAATACAAGCACATAATCCTGATCAGGAAGAGGCAGTTGAAGAAATTGAGGTCAATTACGAGAATGATCCACTGCTGATCGGTTTCAATGTGACCTATCTCTTGGATGTGTTAGCGGCAATCAATGCGGATGAAGTCGAGATCATGTTGTCAGATGCCAATAGTAGTGCGCTGATTTACAAACCAGGTGCGACAGACTGCCATTACGTGGTCATGCCGATGCGCCTGTAATTGTTTTTTATAGTCGCCGTACCGTACCATCCTGTCATCTCCGGACTCATTGTTAGCGACTGCCGCTGGGCTGCTATCACTTGATATTGGCAATTTTCGCAATATCAAGAGTGCCAGTCTGCCATTTTCACCATCTATAAACCTGATCACCGGACCTAATGCGGCCGGAAAAACCAGCATCTTGGAGGCTATTTATTGCCTCGGCCGTGTACATTCATTTCGAACACTTGATGGAAACCACCTTATCCGTGAGGGTCAGTTGTCTTACCGCCTTGTCGGCAGGATCGGACTGATGGGGGGGCGCACGATCCCGATCGGGATGGAGCGTCTTCAGGGTAATTACCGGATTCATCTCGAAGGCCAGCAGGTACAAAGGCTTTCCGATTTAGCAGGGCGGTTCCCGGTCCAGATCATGACCAGCGATACCGCAAACATTCTCAATGGTGGTCCGGGTTACAGGCGGCAGTCCCTGGACTGGGCGTTGTTCCACGTGGAACAGGGATACCGCGAAACGTGGCAGCGTTATAACCGTGTTCTCCGGCAGCGTAATGCCGCATTAAGGGCCCACGTGCCTCCAGCACAGATTTTGGCATGGGACAGGGAATTCGTAGATGCGGCTGAGAGTCTCGACCAGCTACGACGCAATTATCTTGCCGATCTAGAGCCGTATATACAAAACGAACTTGAGAGTCTGTTACCCGGCAGAACACTATCCCTTCGTTATTTATCGGGATGGCCGAAAGACACCATGTTACAGGCTATTTTGAAAAAAACATTAGAAAAGGATCATACCAAAGGCTATACACATTCTGGACCGCATAGGGCTGACATTGTGCTGATGGTAGATGGGAGAACCGTGAAAACAAATTTCTCGCGTGGACAGCAAAAGGCGTTGATATTGGCCTTTTTGATGGGCCAACTGAAGATGCAGAATGCCTTGAACGTACCGCGGGGGGCGTTGTTACTCGATGATCTTGGTAGTGAGCTCGATGAAGAGCATCAGTCTCGCATCTTAATCTGCCTCAAGGAGATCGGAACTCAAGTCTTCGTGACAGCGATCGATTCACGCGCCGAGAACTTGGCGGAGTGGCCGATTATGAAAAGGTTCCACGTGGAACGTGGCGTGGTACGGGAAGTGCTATAATGCCGCGCTTATTAAAAGGATTTGTTCCATGACAGAGAAAAATAGTTATACCTCTTCCAATATCAAAGTTCTGAAAGGACTGGATGCCGTTCGTAAACGACCCGGTATGTATATTGGCGATACGGATGATGGTACAGGGCTGCATCATCTGGTTTTTGAAGTCGTCGATAATTCAATCGATGAAGCGCTCGCGGGTTATTGCAAGGAGATTGCGGTAACGTTGCACGCTGACGATTCCGTGACCGTTACAGATGATGGCCGGGGAGTCCCGGTTGATATTCACCCGGAAGAGGGGCGATCTGCGGCGGAAGTTATTATGACGGTACTGCACGCGGGAGGGAAATTTGATGATAATTCCTACAAGGTTTCCGGTGGACTGCATGGCGTGGGAGTTTCTGTTGTTAACGCCCTGTCAGAAAATCTGCGTCTGATGATTTATCGGGACGGCCACAGCTACGCTCAAGAGTATCACCTAGGGGTACCCAAGAAGCCGCTCGAGGTAACGGGGGAGACGGAGCGTACTGGCACCGAAATCCGCTTCAAGCCTAGCAGAAAAATCTTTACCAATACCGAGTTTCACTACGACATACTCGTTAAGCGATTGAGAGAATTGTCATTTTTGAATTCGGGTGTACGTATCAAGATTACAGATGAGCGCAATGACAAGCAGGATGTCTTCGAGTACCAAGGCGGCATCAGGGCCTTTGTTGCGCATTTGAATCGGAAGAAGACGCCATTACATGCAACGGTGTTCTATTTCATCGGCGAAAAGGATAACGTCGGTGTCGAGGTTGCCATGCAGTGGAATGATTCCTACCAAGAAAATATCTTCTGTTTTACCAATAACATACCGCAACGCGACGGCGGTACCCACTTGGCTGGATTCCGCAGCGCCCTGACGCGAACGCTTAATCTTTATATGGAAAGGGAAGGCGTAATGCGCAAGGCCAAGATATCAGCAACCGGCGATGATGCTCGTGAGGGGCTGACCGCTGTTCTGTCTGTCAAGGTTCACGATCCCAAGTTTTCCTCGCAAACCAAGGAGAAACTGGTGTCCTCCGAGATCAAGGGTATAGTCGAATCAACGGTGAGCGAGCAATTTCAAAATTATCTGATGGAGAACCCTGCAGAAGCTAAAGCGATTACGGCCAAGATCATTGAGGCGGCACGAGCCAGAGAGGCGGCACGCAAAGCGCGTGAGATGACAAGGCGCAAGGGAGCGCTGGATATTGCCGGGCTACCCGGCAAACTGGCCGATTGCCAGGAGCGTGATCCGGCATTGTCTGAATTGTTCCTTGTCGAGGGTGATTCAGCGGGCGGATCGGCCAAACAGGGACGTGACCGCAAATCTCAGGCCATCCTGCCCCTGAAGGGCAAGATTCTCAACGTAGAAAAGGCACGCTTTGACAAAATGTTGTCCTCTGCTGAAGTAGGTACCTTGATCACGGCCATGGGTTGCGGCATCGGACGGGAAGAGTTCGACCCCGACAAGTTGCGTTACCATCGGATTATCATCATGACGGATGCCGATGTAGATGGCTCTCATATTCGCACGCTGCTGTTGACGTTTTTCTACCGTCAGATGCCCGAATTGATCGAGCGCGGGCATATCTACATTGCTCAACCTCCATTGTATAAAGTGAAAAAAGGCAAGCAAGAACAATATGTTAAAGATGATTCCGCTTTGAATGTTCTACTGTTGCATGGCGCCATCGACAATGCTCAGCTATTCGTTAATGCCGAAGCACCACCACTGAGTGGTCCGGCGCTGGAAAATCTTGCGACACAGTATATGGCCGTGATGGCCGGGATACAGCGTCTGTCACGTCGTTATGATCCCGAAATCCTTGAGAAAATGATCTATATGCCAGCCATGCAGAAAGTTCTGCGCGATAATGGCAATGGTGTAGCGGCATGGTTCAAGGAACTGGAAGATCGTCTGAATGCTAGTGTGCCTGCCGACCGGCATTATCAGTGCGAGGTTAATCAAACACCTGATAAAAAGAGTTTTACCGTGTCGGTAGGCAGATGGACACATGGCATCGTTGCAAGTGAACAAAGCGTTACCGACGAATTTTTCAGTTCACACGATTATGAACGAATTATTGCCTTAGGGCGGCAACTGGATGGTCTGATCGGCGACGGTGCTTTCGTTCAGCGGGGAGATCGACGGGAAGTGGTGAATTCCTTCAAGCAGGCATTAGCATGGCTTCTCGAAGAAGCCAAGCGCGGGCAGCACATTCAGCGTTACAAAGGATTGGGTGAGATGAATCCCGATCAATTGTGGGAAACCACCATGAATCCGAATACCCGGCGTCTGTTGCAGGTGCAGATCGAGGATGCAGTCGGCTCCGATGAAATCTTTACCACCCTGATGGGGGACCAGGTAGAGCCGCGTAGGGATTTCATCGAGCAGAATGCGTTGGCGGTATCAAACCTCGATATTTAGTTCGCATGCCGATATTATGAATTGCATGCGGTAATTTAGCAGGGCTGCATCGCAATCGAATCAATGCATCGTGATTAGCATCAATAACCATCAAGTTACAATATATAGGTAAAACATTTAATTACATATTACATTTATAACCATACAATTCTATATTGTTATTTATTTATCTTGCAAAATATAAATTTTCTTAATCTATATTGCTACAGTTATTTCAGTGTTGAAACCATGAAAATATTTAACAATTGGTGATATTTGTAGACCCCACTAATTTTTACTGTTTGTTGATTTACATGGTCAAGATCTCTTAACTGTGGTGATTTGAGACATAGTGGATTCAATCCACGTCTCGGCATCATTCATGATCTCCTGAGTGGATTTACTCTCCGGCATAATGGGACGACCAATACACACTTGGATTGTTCCAGGCCGTTTAATGAAGCTGTGGCGTGGCCAGAATTCTCCGGCATTATGAGCCACTGGTAAGATCGGGTAGCCGGAGTGCTCTGCCAATACGGCGCCGCCAATACGATAGCGTCCCTTCTGACCAGGTGGGACACGAGTCCCTTCAGGAAAAATGATCACCCAGAGTCCTTCTCTCAGGCGTTCCTTGCCTTGCCGGATCAGTTGCATTACGGCCGTCCGACCGGTACCACGCTTGATGGCGATCGGTTTCATCAATGCCAAGCCCCAGCCAAAAAAAGGTATCCAGAGTAACTCACGCTTGGCTACCCAAATTTGTGACGGGAATATGCGTTGCAAGGCAAGTGTTTCCCATGTGGATTGATGCTTGGCAAATACGATGGCAGGACCATGGTGAGGAATGTTTTCCTCACCATGGACCACATAGCGAAGGTTGCAGGTTGTCTCGAGCCACCACAAGATGAACCCTACCCACCAGGTGACGAATTTTTGCCGCAGCCGCAGGCTGAGGGGGAACATCAGCATGACCAGGATGGCCGCCATAACCGTGGTTACGGCAAACACAAGCCAGAACGCCAGGGAGCGCAGATATAGTAAGAACTGTGAGAAAGTACGATCGATAGCCGGATTCATCAGCTTTTCAATTTATCCTTGTGATCGTTGACTAACAGATCATCCACAGCACAGGCGAGATTGTCATATACCGGGACATTGATAGATATATTGTAAGTAATGAGTGTCTCGGAACCCTTGCCAGTCCGGACCAGAATAGGATGAGCGCCTGCTGCCTGGGCCGCGTGCAGGTCCTGAAACGAATCGCCGATCGCTGGAACTCCATGAAGGCTGATGCGAAGCCGGCGGGCGACCTCAAGAAACAGGCCAGGCTTCGGTTTGCGGCAGTTGCAGTTGTCATGCGGCGCATGCGGACAGAAAAATATGGCCTCTATAAGACCTCCTGCATCCGAGACGCTGCGGCGCATTTTTTCGTGTATTCGTACCAGTATGTCCGGATCGAAAAGCTTCCTGGCGATGCCGGACTGATTGGTCACCACAACTACATTCCAACCGGCACGGTGGAGACGAGCGATTGCTTCAAGGCTGCCGGGTATCGGTATCCATTCCTCAGGTGATTTGATGTAAGCAGCTGAGTCCTCATTGATAACACCATCGCGATCGAGTATGACCAGTTGCATGGAGGTATGCATTCCCGTGTAGCAATTATCCGGTTGGTGATGTCAGTTCTTGGGTGCGGAAACAGATATGGAAAATGCGGAGTGCAATATCATTCAGAATTATTGCTGTCATGAATGTCTCATCGATGTTCGTAAATTTTTACGCAAACCACCCTGTGTAAATGTTGGCTACATGTCCCGGAACTCGGACACCCGGATGCGTCCATTGACAATGCGGGATTCACGTTGCCCCAGCTTTTGCATCTTGGTCCAGAAGGACTCAGTCAAATCAAAATCAGCCGCTATGGCGGTTCCGATGAGGAGAATAAGGAGGTCTGCACACTCCTCAGCGAGCTTTTGACCATCCTTGCCTTTAGTGACGCAAGATGAGATCTCACCAAGTTCTTCGGTCATCAAAGCGACACGGTAGGTGAGTTCCTCACCACCGGTGTTCTTGAAATCATGCTTGTTGTGGAATGCCTGTACGGCAGCTAGCATTGCACTGTAAGAATCTCTGTTAGTCATGGGCAACCTGGAAGCTTGTTGTTTCCGACATCAGGTAATTTGTAATGCATGGTGAAATAAATAACGTCGCTCGTGCAAACTGTAAGCTTTTACTGCTGGTCATATGGCAGTCGATCATCATTGACAGGCGCCCCATCATGATTTACTGACCGATTATCTTTGCGACTTTTTGTGATAACCAGTATCAAGCTTGCAACCGTGAAATGTCTGCAACCCGCAGAAACAGATCAGACAATGAATTGAGCAGTGCAAGGCGGTTATTACGCAGTTGGGGATCAACCACCATGACCATAACAGAATCAAAATATCTATCTACTGGATCCTGCAAAGCGGCGAGTTTGCATAACGCCTCGGTATAGGCGCGGTGCTCGAATAATGGGCTAACCTCCTTCTTCAGTTCATGCAACGCCTTCGCCAGATCCTGCTCCGCACC
>JAHKKL010000013.1 GCA_020027635.1 Gammaproteobacteria bacterium | reverse complement strand
GGCGAATCTCGGCGTCGAGGATGCGCGCACCCTGATGATCACCCCCTGGGAAAGGCAGATGGTGCAGGTCATCGAGAAGGCGATACTGAAGTCCGATCTCGGACTCAACCCGGCGACCGCCGGTATGGTGATCCGCATCCCGATGCCGCCACTGACGGAGGAGACTCGCCGCGACCTGGTGAAGCACGTGCGCCACGATGCGGAGTCGGCGAAGGTCGCGATTCGCACTATCCGCCGTGATGCGATCACGGATCTCAAGGACCTGCTCAAGGAAAAGGAGATTTCGGAGGACGAGGACCGCAAGGCGCAGGAAGAAATCCAGCATATCACCGACAGGTCCGTGGCCGATGTCGACAAGGTCCTGGCGGAGAAAGAAGCCGAGCTGATGGAGATCTAGCGACCGGGGCCCGTGGTCGCAGCCGCTTCATCCGTTACGGATCAAGATGACTATGCCTGACAAGATGAATGCAGTGCCGCAGCATGTCGCCATCATCATGGACGGCAATGGCCGCTGGGCCCACACCCGCATGCTGCCGCGCTATGTCGGGCACCGGGAGGGTGTCAAGGCGGTCAGACGCGTAGTCGAAGCGTGCCGCAACAGGGGCATCAGGGTGCTGACACTGTTCGCCTTCAGCAGTGAAAACTGGCGACGCCCGAGCGACGAGGTCGGCTGGTTGATGGACCTGTTCATCCGCACCCTGAAGAAAGAGGTCGAGACGTTGCACAGGAATGGTGTCCGCATACGTTTCATCGGTGATCGCAGCGCGTTTCCAGCCGACCTGCGCGAGCAGATCACCCAGGCGGAAGCGATGACCGTGCACAACCGAGGACTCAACCTGGTGGTCGCCGCGAACTACGGCGGTCACTGGGATATCACCCAGGCCTGCCGCGCGCTGGCGCAGCGTGTTGCCGCCGGAGATGTCGCACCCGGGGACATCACGGCCGAGATGATCGGCGGCCAGATATCCCTGTCGGATCTGCCCGAGCCCGACCTTTTCATCCGCACCGGCGGGGAGCAGCGCATCAGCAACTTCCTGTTATGGCAGCTGGCCTATACGGAGCTGTATTTCACCGAGATACTCTGGCCGGCCTTCGATGAAAAGGCACTCGATGATGCCCTGCAGTCCTATGCCAGCCGGCAGCGCCGCTTCGGCCGCACCGGAGAACAGGTGGAGCAGTTGAAGGGTGCTTAAGACTCGCCTGGCCTCGGCGGCGATCCTGGTGCCTCTCGTCGTGGGTGGTGTTCTCTATCTTCCCACCCCGGACGTGGCGCTGGCGCTGGCGCTGGTTATGGGCGTCGGACTGTGGGAATGGGGCGGAATGATACCGCTGGGTTCCGGGCCGGCGCGCATCGCCTACCCGGCCGGAGTCGCCGCGCTCATGGCGCTTGCCTGGGTGGCGCCGTTGGACAGGGTCATCGTGCCGCTGTTGCTGCTGGGGTTTATCTGGTGGCTGGCAGCCCTCTTCTGGCTGGTACGCCCGGGTTTCGGCGCACAGTCGACACGCGCGGTGCGCGTGCTCAAGGGGATCGCCGGCGTGCTGGTGATGCTGCCATGCTGGGCGTCATTCGTCGCGCTGCACGCTCGGGGGAACAACGGCCCCGTGATCAGTCTGGCACTGCTGGTGCTGGTCTGGATCGCGGACAGCGGCGCCTATTTCGCGGGACATCGCTGGGGACGCACCAAGCTGGCTCCGGTGATCAGTCCGGGCAAGACCTGGGAGGGTGTGCTGGGCGGAATTCTGGCCAGTGCGATCGCCGCCCTGCTGGCCGGCTACTGGTACAGCCGTTCGCTCGAGTGGACGCTCACCCTGGTGCCGGTCGCGCTGCTGGCGGTGATGTTTTCCATCGTGGGCGACCTGCTGGAGAGCCTGATGAAGCGTCAGGCCGGCATCAAGGACAGCGGCAGCATCATCCCGGGACATGGCGGGGTACTGGACCGGATCGACAGTTTGACGGCGGCGGCCCCCCTGTTTCTCCTGGGCATGCTGTGGTTCGGATTGTGACCCGGACCGATACGGAATCCCCGTGCCGCATGCGGCGCCCCTTCCGGCGTTGATTCGACCCATATCCGGATCCGACATGACTGACAGACATCCCGCGGGCATCACCATACTCGGCGCGACCGGCTCGATCGGCCTGAGCACCCTGGATGTCGTTGCCCGCCACTCCGACCGGTTCCGGGTGGCCGCCCTCACGGCGCACACCGATGTCGACGCCCTGGCCAGGCTATGCGAGCGGTTCCAGCCGCGCTTTGCCGTCATGGCCGACCCGCTGGCCGCCGAGCGTCTGCTGACGGTGCTCAAGGTCCGCGCCCCGGATGTCGAGGTGCTGGGGGGGCAAGAGGCGCTTGCCGAGGTCGCGAGCCTCCCGGATGCGGACTACGTGATGGCCGCCATCGTCGGGTCGGCCGGGTTGCTGCCGACGCTGGCCGCGGCGGCCGGGGGAAAACGCGTGTTGCTGGCGAACAAGGAAGCGCTGGTCATGTCGGGCGCCTTGTTCATGCAGACCGTCAGGGACCATCATGCCACTCTGCTTCCCATCGACAGCGAACACAATGCGCTGCTGCAGTGCATGCCGGACAATTATTCCACCGGACAGGCACCGCGCGGCGTGAAGAGCATCATGCTGACCGCCTCGGGTGGACCCTTCAGAACCACGCCGATGAACAGGCTGGCCGCGGTGACCCCGGAGCAGGCCTGCGCCCACCCCAACTGGGACATGGGGCGCAAGATTTCCGTTGATTCAGCCACCATGATGAACAAGGGACTGGAGGTCATCGAGGCGGGGTGGCTGTTTGATCTGCCGATCGACAGGATCCGGGTGGTCCTGCATCCGCAGAGCATCCTGCATTCCCTGGTGGAATACCAGGACGGCTCGGTGCTGGCCCAGCTGGGGAATCCGGACATGCGCATACCGATCAGCCATGCGCTGGGATGGCCGGAGCGGATCGAATCCGGAGCGCAGCCGCTCGACCTGCTGGCCATCGGGATGCTCCAGTTCGAGCGACCGGACCTGCAACGCTTTCCCTGTCTCGCGCTGGCCGGGCAGGCGTGGCGGGCCGGAGGCACGGCGCCGGCCATCCTCAATGCAGCCAACGAGGTCGCCGTGCAGGCCTTTCTTGAACGACGCCTGGCATTTACCTCCATACCCCGCGTCATCGACTATGCTCTGGAGCACTGCGTTGTGCACGAGGCGGGCACGCTGCAGGCCATTCTTGAAGATGATGCCCAGGCGCGTGACCGGGCGATGCGCTGTATCACCTCTGGTCTCGGCATGACGGCGTCATGAACAGCCTGATCATCTCCATCGTCGCCTTCATCGTCGCCATCGGGATACTCGTCACCGTCCATGAATTCGGTCATTTCTGGGTCGCCCGGAGGCTGGGGATAAAGGTCCTGCGGTTTTCCATCGGTTTCGGCCGGCCGCTCTGGCGCCGCAATGTGGGTCATGACGGAATCGAACTGATCATCGCCGCGGTGCCGCTCGGCGGTTACGTGAAGATGCTCGACGAGCGCGAAGGCGAGGTCGCCGCGAGCGAACTGCACCGCGCCTTCAACCGTCAGCCGCTCGCCACGCGCAGCGCCGTGGCCGCTGCCGGCCCGGTATTCAATTTCCTGTTTGCCCTTCTTGCCTACTGGGTGATGTACGCGAGCGGCGTTCCCGGAATGCGCCCGGTCATCGGCGAGGTCATCCCCGCCAGTTCCGCGGAAAGCGCCGGTTTCGTTGCGGGTGATGAGATACTCGCGATCCAGGGCAGGCCGACACCCAGCTGGGAATCCGCCGTCCTGGCCCTGCTGGATGCCGGGCTGGATGAGCCGGCATCGTTTCCCGTCAGCGTGCGGGACCCGAACGGGCATGAGAAGGAACTGCGGGTCGCCCTGAATGAATCGACGCGACTGCTGGGCAAGGGCAACCTGCTGGAGAATTTCGGCATCAAACCCTGGCACCCGGTCTATCCGGCCCTCATCGACCGGCTTGAGCCGGACAGTCCGGCGGAACGGGCCGGCATGCTGGCGGGGGATCTCGTGCTGGCGGCCGATGGGTCGGTCGTCGGGGACTGGAACCAGTGGGTTGACTATGTGCGCGGCCGACCCGGGCGGACGATAGCCGTGCAGGTCAGGCGCGGCGACGCCCTGGTGGATCTCAGCCTGACACCGGCGGCGGTCGAGGAAAACGGTGTAACCGTCGGGCGCATCGGCGCCTACGTCCGACTTCAGGATAACGAACAGCATGCTACAATGCGCGTCGTTGTCCGCTACGGTCTCCTCGGGGCCATGCCGGTGGCTCTGGGGAAGACCTGGGAGATGACGGCGCTGACGCTGCGGACCCTGTGGAAAATGGTCACCGGAAGCGCGTCGATCGAGAACCTGAGCGGGCCGATCAGCATTGCCCGCTATGCGGGTCAGTCAGCCGAGCTGGGATTCTCCGCATTTCTGGGGTTTCTGGCCGTCGTCAGTGTCAGCCTGGCGGTGCTGAACCTGTTGCCCGTCCCGGTACTCGATGGCGGACATCTGATGTATTACCTGATTGAACTGGTGAAAGGGAGCCCTGTTTCCGAAGCGGCCCAGCTTCTCGGTCAGCGGATTGGCATCGTCATCCTGCTGATGCTGATGTCGCTGGCTTTTTATAACGATCTGGCGCGTCTGTTCACATGAGGTCGCTACGGTTTCGGTGCGTGCAGCAGTGATGAGAATCTTGATCCGGATAGTGTTGTTGACCCTGTCGCTGTGCGGCTCAGCCAGGGCCTTCGATGCATTTGAAGTCACCGACATACGCGTCGAAGGTCTGGAGCGCATCTCTCCCGGCACGGTGTTCAACTATCTGCCCATCAAGGTCGGCGAGACGGTCGACCCCGATGACACGGTCAATGCGGTCAAGGCCCTCTTCAAGACGGGATTCTTCAGCGACATCCGCTTGGAAAGGGATGGCAGTGTCCTGGTCGTCTATGTCAAGGAGCGCGCGGCGATCAGCAGCATCAAGATTACCGGCAACAAGGACCTGGAGACGGATAAACTGCTCGAGGGCCTCAAGGATATCGGCCTGGCCGAGGGGCGGGTATTTGACCGCTCCCTGCTCGACAAGGTGGAACAGGAGCTGCGGCGGCAGTATTTCAGCCGGGGGAAGTATGCGGTCCGGATAGAAACGACCATCACGCCGCTGGAACGCAACCGCGTCGGCATCCTGATCGATATCTCGGAAGGCGAGGTTGCCCGCATCAAGCAGATCAACATCGTCGGCAATCACACGTTTACGGACAAGGAGCTGCGCAAGGATTTTACCCTGGATACGCCCTCCTTCCTGTCGTTCATCACCAAGAACGACCAGTATTCAAAGCAGAAGCTCTCGGCGGACCTGGAAATCTTGCGGTCCTTTTACCTTGACCGCGGTTATCTCAATTTCAATATCATCTCGACGCAGGTGTCGATCACTCCGGACAAGAAGGACATTTACATAACGATCAACGTCACAGAGGGCGAACAGTTCAAGATCCGTGAGGTCACCCTGTCCGGTCAACTGGTGCTCAAGCCGGAGGAGTTGTTCCCGCTGGTGATGATCAATCCGGGCGATGTCTTCTCGCGCAAGCGGGTCACGGAGGCGGTGGATCGCATCAGCGCAAAACTGGGCGATCAGGGCTATGCCTTCGCCAATGTCAACACCGTGCCCGACGTCAACGAGTCGGAAAAACTGGTCAGCCTGGCGTTTATTGTCGACCCCGGCAAACGGGTCTATGTGCGGCGGGTAAATGTTAAGGGAAACATCACCACCCGCGACGAGGTCCTGCGCCGCGAGATGCGGCAGATGGAAGCCGGCTGGTTCTCGGCGGAAAAGGTGGAACGCTCCCGTGCCCGCCTGGATAAGCTGGGGTATTTTGAGGATGTCAACGTGGGAACGCCGGCGGTACCCGGTACCACGGACCAGGTCGATGTCAATTACGCGGTGACCGAGAAGGCTTCGGGTAGCATTACCGCGGGCGCCGGTTACGGGCAGACATCGGGTATCATGTTCAACGCGAGCATATCGCAGGACAATTTCCTCGGCAGCGGCAAGCGCGTCAGCCTTGCCTTCAACAACAGCAAGGTAACGACGCTGTACAATTTCTATTACACCGACCCCTATTACACCATTGACGGGATCAGCCGGGGGTTCGGTCTGTACTACAAGAAGACGGATGCCGACCAGGCGAATATCTCCAGCTACACAACCGACACCTATGGCGCCAATGTCAACTACGGCATCCCCATCAACGAGTTCGATACCGTGCGTGTTTCGCCGGAATTCGAGAATCTGAACCTGAATCAGACCAGCGAATCGCCGAACGAGGTGATAGACTTTATCAACCAGCATGGCAACGACTACAACACGGTCACGCTGACCGGCAGCTGGGCTCACGATACGCGCAACAAGGCCCTTTTCGCCGATGATGGCGGGTTGCAGAGTTTCTCCGTAGAGTCCGCCGTGCCGGGCTCCGGTCTTGAGTATTACAAGCTGGGTTACGAGCAGCGTCGCTACGTGCCGCTGACCAAGAATCTTACCCTGTCCATGCATGCCGAACTGGGCTATGGCGACGGCTACGGCGACTATAACAACCTGCCGTTCTTCGATAACTACTTTGCCGGCGGGGTACGCTCGGTACGTGGTTTTGAGGATAATACCCTGGGCCCGACCGACTCGAAGGGAAACCCGATCGGCGGCAGCGTCAAGCTCGCCGGCGGCACGGAGGTCCTGTTCCCGCTGCCGTTCATGGAGGACAGCAAGTCGTTCCGGCTGGGAACCTTCCTCGATATCGGCAATGTCTATTCGGACCTCGCCAGCTTCGATGCCAAGGAACTGCGCTACTCGGTCGGCGTGTCCTCATTGTGGATATCGCCCCTGGGGCCGCTGTCGGTAAGTTTGGGGTTCCCGCTTAACGCCAAATCGGGTAAGACGGGTGACAAGGTGCAGAACTTCCAGTTTACTGTCGGGTTCTGACGTGCAAACGGGTAACAATGGAGAACTAGCGTGAATAGATACAGACCAGCACGACTGATGGCGGCAGCCGCCGCCGCGGCACTCATGTACAGCGGCAGCGCTCTCGCGGAGGCGAAGATCGGTTTCGTCGACACGGCGAAGCTGATGGAAGCCGCACCGCAGGTGAAATCCGCGCAAGCCAAGATTGAAGCGGAATTTGCGCCCAGGGAAAAGGAACTCGTGACCCTGCAGCAGGAAATACGCACACTGGAAGACCGCATATCGCGCGACGGCAGTGTCATGAGCGAGACCGAAAGCTCCAAGCTGGAACGCGACGTGCTCGCCAAGCGTCGCGACCTCAAGCGCAGCCAGGAGGAATTCCGCGACGACCTCAACATCAGGCGCAACGAGGTGCTGGCGAAACTGCAGAAGGATATCTACGATGTGGTCGTCGCCTTCGCCAAGGAGCAGAGCTTCGACCTGATCCTGACGCAGGGCGTGGTCTACTCCAGCGACAAGGTCGATGTTACCGAAAGCGTGCTGAAGAAGCTCAAGCAGTGACCGGGGTAAATCACGGCGGCACCCCTCCGGACCGCTAGGAAAGGAAGCGCCTGGATGGGCCTTGCCCTGGGTGAACTGGCGGGCTTGTTAGGGGGTGACTTGCATGGTGACCCCGATTGCATTATCGGCTCGGTCGCGAGTCTCCAGCAAGCGGGTCAGGGAGCCATCAGCTTCCTGGCGAACAGGGCCTACCGGAAATATCTGACTGCCACGCGCGCCTCGGCCGTCATACTGGAAGCGGCGTTTGCAGACGAGTGCCCGACGGCGACGATAACCGTCGCAAACCCCTACGCTGCCTATGCCCGGGCCGCCTCGCTGTTGTCAGCGCTTCCGGCCAAGCGACGCGGCGTGCACCCGAGCGCGGTCATCGGCGCGGGCTGCGAAATCGCTTCGTCCGCCTGGGTGGGTCCGCATTGCATCATCGAGGACGGGGTGGCCATCGCCGATGGCGTTCAGCTGGCCGGCGGATGTTTCATAGGACGGGACAGCCGCCTCGGCGCTGACTGCGTTTTTCACGCCAATGTGGTCGTCTCTCACGGTGTGAGGATCGGAGAGCGGGTGGTGCTCCACCCCGGCGTGGTGATCGGCAGTGACGGCTTCGGCCTGGCGAATGAGCATGGCCACTGGTTGAAAGTGCCGCAACTGGGCGGCGTCTGCATCGGCAACGATGTTGATGTCGGCGCCGGTTCAACCATAGATCGCGGTTCCCTGGACGACACCATCATCGCGGACGGCGCAAAGCTCGATAACCAGGTCCGGGTTGCCCATAATGTGCGGATAGGCGCGCATACGGCGATAGCCGCGTGCGCCGGCATTTCGGGCAGCGCCAGGATCGGCAGCCACTGCAGGATCGGGGGTGGAGCCGGCATCCTTGGACACCTGGAGATAACCGATCATGTCGTCATCACCGCAATGACCCTGGTGACGAAATCGATCACCCGTCCCGGCGTGTACTCATCCGGCTTCCCGGCGCAAGAAAATGCGTCCTGGAACAGGAATGCTGCCCGTCTGAGGCGTCTGGATAGACTGGCAAGGAAGATGCGGAAGCTCGAGCAGCAGCTAGCCCCGTCGGCAACTGACTGAGTGCAGCGGCACTCCCGGTGATGAGGCGGTGCTGCCGGGAGCCAACAACAACTCTCACAGGATGACACCCTACACCCATGGACATAAATGACATACTCAGGCATTTGCCGCACCGCTACCCCTTTCTGCTGATCGACCGGGTGATTGAATTCAACAAGGGCGAGTCGCTCGTTGGCATAAAGAATGTCACCTATAACGAACCGTTCTTCCAGGGGCACTTTCCGCAGCGCCCGGTCATGCCGGGGGTGCTGATCCTGGAGGCCATGGCGCAGGCGACCGGCCTGCTGGCATTCCGTACGCTCGAAAATACGGCGAACCGGGATACGCTCTACTTCCTGGTCGGCATGGACAAGGTGCGTTTCAAACGCCCCGTGGAGCCCGGCGATCAACTGCTGCTCACGGCCCGCCTGCTCAAGACAAAACGCGGCATCTGGATGTTCGACTGCAATGCACAGGTGGATGGCGGTATTGTTGCCTCGGCCGAAATCATGTGTACCGAGAGGGACATCAACACTTGATCGATCAACGGGCGGTTGTCGACCATGCTGCCGAGCTTGCCGAAGATGTCAGCATCGGAGCCTTTTCGGTGATCGGTCCCGGTGTCGTCATCGGCCACGGGACCTGGATCGGACCGCATGTCGTGATCAATGGCCCGACGCGCATCGGGAAGGAAAACAGGATCCACCAGTTCGCCTCGATCGGGGATGCGCCACAGGACAAGAAGTATTCAGGGGAGCCGACCTGGCTCGAGATGGGCGACCGTAATGTGATCCGCGAGTACGTCACGATAAATCGTGGCACGCTGCAGCACGGGGGCGTGACGCGCCTTGGGGATGGGAACTGGATCATGGCCTATGCGCATATCGCGCATGATTGCCAGGTGGGTAACCAGACTGTATTCGCCAACGGCGCGTCCCTGGCCGGACATGTCAGCGTCGGTGACTTTGCGATCCTCGGCGGGTTTACGCTCGTGCACCAGTTCTGTGCCATCGGGACGCATGCCTTCTGCGCCTTCGGCAGCGTCATCAACAAGGATGTGCCGCCCTTCGTGACGGTAACCGGGAATCCGGCCCGTAGCTCCGGACTGAATGCAGAAGGCCTGCGCCGCCATGGCTTCCCCGAGGCGACCCGCAAGGCATTGCGACAGGCCTACAGGACGCTTTACCGGTCGAATCTGTCCCTGCAGGAGGCGTTGCAGCGGCTGCATGACCAGTCCCGCGAGGATCAGGCGGTTGCCGTTATGGGCGCGTTTGTCGAACGCGCAAAACGCGGCATCGTCAGGTAACCATGTTCCCGTTCTCCCGACGCGCAGCCGGCCTCGATAGCGTCAATCACTGTTTTCAGGGTCTTCGTTGCGGACATGTCTGACAGGATCCATCCGTTGCATGTCGGGATCGTTGCCGGTGAGGCCTCTGGCGATGCGCTGGGCGCGGGCCTGATCCAGGCCATCCGGGAACGGGAACCGCATGCGATATTCGAAGGCGTCGGCGGGCCGCGCATGATCGATGCCGGCTGTTTCAGCCTGTATCCCATGGAGCGGCTCTCGGTCATGGGTATCACCGAAGTGGCCAAACATTTGCCGGCGCTGTTGCGCATGAGACGCGACCTGTATGCGCACTTTGCGGGGACGCCGCCGGATATTTTTATCGGAATCGACGCACCGGATTTCAACCTGGGGCTCGAGCGCAGGCTCAAGCACGCCGGCATCCGGACCCTGCATTATGTCAGCCCTTCGGTCTGGGCCTGGCGCCGGTACCGGGTGCGCAGGATGGCACAGTGCTGCGACTGCCTGCTGACCTTGTTTCCCTTTGAAGAGGATCTCTACCGGCAGCAGCCTGTCCAGGTTCGCTGTGTCGGGCACCCGCTGGCGGATCAGCTGGCGGATGAGATCAATCCCGCCACGGCGCGCCATCATCTCGGTCTCCCGCAGGAGGCGCCGCTTGTCGCCATGCTGCCCGGCAGCCGGCGCGATGAAGTCCAACGGCTCGCCGGGCCGTTCATCCAGACCGCGTTATGGTGCTGGAAACTCATGCCGGACATGCGGTTTGTCGTGGCGCTGGCAAACCGGGAATGCCGTGGGGCGTTCGAGAAGGAGCTGAGGCGTCATGACGAGTCGTTGCCGCTCACTCTGCTCAGTGGAAGATCCCTCGAGGCAATGGCCGCGGCGGACGCCGTGTTGCTTGCCTGCGGCACGGCGGCTCTCGAGTGCATGCTGCTCAAGCGTCCGATGGTGGTTGCCTACCGAATGTCGCCGCTGACCTACCAGATTGCGAGGCTGCTGACGGGAGCGCGCAGTTATTCCCTGCCGAATCTGCTGGCCGGAAGACCGGTCGTGCGGGAAATCATCCAGCGCGGGCTGACGGCCGAAAAACTCGGTGGGGAGATCCTGCGGCTGATCAATAATCACCGGCTGACACGTGAACTGGAGGCGATCTTCTCAGGCATACATACCGAATTGAGGCGGGATGCCAACCGCTCTGCCGCCGCTGCCGTGCTGGATATGGTGGGTCGCAATGACGTTCAATCCGCCTGATATTCCCTGCAGACATGTTGCCGGCGTGGACGAGGCAGGTCGCGGGCCATTGGCGGGTCCGGTCATCGCCGCGGCGGTCATACTCGATCCGGAAAATCCCGTGAACGGGCTGAAGGATTCAAAACAACTCACGCCGTCGCGTCGCGAGGCCCTTTATCTGGAAATCACGCAAAAGGCGATTGCCTGGGCAGTGGGCCGTGCCGGCGTCGAGGAGATAGACCGGCTGAACATACTCCAGGCGACACTCCTGGCGATGCAGCGCGCCGTCGTCATGCTGAGGCCGGCGGCGCACTACGTGCTCGTCGACGGCAATCAATGTCCGCGCCTGGACTGCCCGGTGGAGGCTGTCGTCAGGGGCGACAGCACGATCGCGGCGATCAGCGCCGCCTCGATCATCGCCAAGGTGACCCGTGACCGTGAAATGGATGAAATGGACCGGCGCTACCCTGGCTACGGTCTTGCGCGGCACAAGGGGTATCCGAGCCGGGAGCACCTGCAGGCCTTGCAGAGGCTAGGGGTGACCCCTCAGCATCGTCGCAGCTATGCACCGGTCAGGAAATTGCTGAGGAAGAACGAAGAGGGCGGGAAATAACGGCCGAATCTGCGTCAGGCAGATGCTGTACAAGCTCGAAATCCCTGCGATAAACCGTGACCCGGTCGCGGCCCGACTGCTTGCTCTTGTAAAGCGCGACGTCCGCTTTCTCAAGGACATTCCCGGCGACATCGACTCCTTCCGGATAACTGGCGATGCCGATGCTGGCGGAGGCGGCAATATGCTGCCCGTTCATGTCAAAGGAGGAATTGTGAATGGCGGCGCGGATGCGTTCGGCGGCGATACGTGCAGCCTCACTGCGTGTGTGCGGCATCAGGATGATGAATTCATCGCCGCCATAGCGTGCCAGCACATCGGAGGTCCTGATGCAGTCACTGATCGAACCAGCAACCGTCTTGAGCAGACGGGTACCGGCGGTGTGGCCAGAACGGTCATTGACCTTCTTGAGCCCGTCCACGTCTATCATGACAAGCGAGAAGGGCTGCAGGTAGCGTTCCGCCGTTGTAATCTCCTTGTCCAGGAGGGCACTGAAGGCCCGCATGTTGAGCAAGCCGGTCAGCTCGTCCGTATGTGACAGCACGGTGATCTTCCGCTTGGCATGATGGACATCTTCGGCCAGCAGGGAGGTGACGTAGGCAACCAGCAGGAACGGCGAGAAATTTGCCATCAGCGTGGTGAATGTCTCGGGAGAGAAGATATCGATTCCGTAGTCGGCATATCCCAGGTAGAGATAACAGACGGCGATCAGTATGACCTCCAGCAGGGTCATGGCCTTGCCCAGGGTAATGGCGCAGGCGATGATGACCAGCAGGTACAGGTTGAGCAGCGGGCTCTCCGTTTTCCCCGTGTAACACAGCACGAGCGTGATAAAGGCAATCATGCCCCAGGTTTGCATGGCCACTTTCCAGCGCGTCTCGCGCGTACGCCGCCTGAGATAGCGAAACAGCAGCACGAAGCCGGCGAAGGACACCATGACAACGATCACGGCATCGGGATCATCGATCGGTCGGGTTGGAATGCAGAAATACAGGATGACGAGGATGAGCAGCAGCCACTGCAACTCGGCCATACTGTGGGAGAAATCCCGCAGATCCTCCTCTTCGTGGATTGACCTAAATCGCTCTGGGATCTTCGATTTCATGGATCCTTCCGACAGATACACTCAACAGGCCGGGTGTCAGTTTGTTATCGACCGCCACCCTGTGACATTGAATCGTCGGGAGGGGGAATTACCCGTTTATCAGGGCGCCGCTAATGCGGGGGATGGAGCACGAGCTCATGTCCCATGCTATAGTTTCCGCCGCTGGGAGCGGCCCGCTGGAACAGCGCGAATAAGAGATAGATATCTAATCAATTAAGATGAACAATGTATCAAAAAGTATTATCGGCTAGCGCCACGGCATGAGCACAACCCCTCGAACGCGGAAACCCTAGTCCATGCCCTCCGCCTTTGTTCACCTGCGTGTCCACACGGAATATTCTCTGGCGAATGGCACCGTCCGTATTCAGCCTCTGGTCGAAAGGACGGCCGAGATGATGATGCCCGCCATCGCGGTGACCGACCAGAGCAACCTGTTTTCGATGGTAAAGTTTTACCGTGCCGCCATGAAAGCCGGTGTCAAGCCGGTCATCGGCGTCGATCTCTGGGTCACGGGGGGGGCCGGGAGCGGCCAACCTACCCGTATTGTCCTGCTTTGCAGGCACCATGAGGGTTTTCTCGGCCTCACCCGGCTGGTCTCGCGTACCTACACCGAAGGCCAGCAGCGCGGGCTCCCGTTGCTCGACAAGTCCTGGCTGGAGGGCAATACGACGGGACTCATCGCGCTTTCCGGGGGTCGTTCAGGCGATATCGGTCAGGCCTTGCTTGCCGGTAAGGCCGCGCAGGCGCGCACCCTGCTCGATGACTGGTGCCGACTGTTCCCGGACAGCTTCTACCTGGAGCTGCAGCGCACGGGGCGACCGGGAGAAGAGGAATACCTGCACCGTGCCGTGATGCTGGCCGCCGCCGCCGATGTGCCGGTGGTCGCCACCAACGACGTGCACTTCCTCATGTCCGCTGATTTCGAGGCGCATGAAGCCCGAGTCTGCATCAACGAGGGTCGTACGCTGAACGATCCCCGCCGCACCCGCCAGTTCACCGACCAGCAGTATCTGCGCAGTCCCGGGGAGATGGCGGAACTTTTCCGGGATGTGCCCGAGGCGCTGGCCAACACGGTCGAAATCGCCAGACGCTGCAATCTGGAACTCGATCTGGGCAGGATTTATCTCCCGGATTTTCCCGTTCCGGCGGGCCTGACGCTCGCGGATTACTTTCGCCAGCAGGCGCATGCAGGACTGGAGCGGCGCCTGAAAAAAATCCTGCCCCCGGATACGCCGGACGTCGAGGCTAAGGAGCGCAGGTACCTGGAACGCCTCGAAACCGAGATCAACGTCATTATCGAAATGGGCTTCCCGGGTTATTTCCTGATCGTTGCCGACTTCATC
>JAHKKL010000151.1 GCA_020027635.1 Gammaproteobacteria bacterium | reverse complement strand
TCCACTACCTGGAGAAAAAGCTGGGGCGTTGATGGGGTGGGAATGGCCACGGAATCCATGGAATCCACTGAAAAGTAAGAAGTAAGAAGTGAGAAGTAAAAAACCAGCAATGGCCACGGAAGCACAAGGGAATACACGGAAAAATATACTGCGTCACTCGTAGGGTGCGCCGTGCGCACCGGGGTGATGGCCACGGAATCCACGGAATCCACGAAAAAATAGGAAGTAATAAAGTAAAAAGTGAGAAGTGAGCAACCCGGTTGGGTGCTGGTGGATGGATGAGTAGTAGCAGCCTGAAGCGCATTAATGGCTTCAGGTGCGATTGCAAAGTTTTTCAAATCAATAAATTTCTCTGTGTCCTTTGCGTCTCTGCGGAGATTCTCATTATCCCCGGTGCGCACGGCGCACCCTACGTGAAAATATTTCCTTGTTCTTCCGTGGATTCCGTGGCCATTTTTTGACTTCTCACTTCTCACTTCTCACTTCTCACTTCTCACTTCTCACTTCTCAAATGTCCTGGCTGCAAATATCCGTTGAAGTGAGTGGTGACCAGGCGGATGTTGCCACGGAGGTCTTTGCGGATGCCGGCGCGCTTTCCGTGACCTATCAGGATGCCGCCGATGAGCCGATCCTGGAGCCGGCGCTGGGAGAACATCCGGTGTGGTCCGCCACTCGCGTGGTGGCGCTGTTTCCGGATGACGGTGATGCGAGCCATATAACGCAGTGCCTGCGCGAGGCGTTGGATGACACGGGAATCGAGCCGCGGATCGAACGCCTGGAAGACCGGGACTGGTCCAGTACCTGGCGGGATACCTTTCATGCCAGGCGGTTCGGCGCGCGCCTGTGGGTGGTGCCTACCGATGAAGCACCCGTTGAGACGGATGCCGTCACGGTCCACCTGGACCCGGGGCTCGCCTTCGGTACCGGGACACATACCACGACCGCACTGTGTCTGGAGTGGCTGGATGCGCATCCGCCGCTGGACCGGGAGGTCATCGATTATGGCTGTGGTTCGGGGATACTCGCCATTGCGGCCGGCAAGCTGGGGGCAAGCCGCGTGCGCGCCGTGGATATCGATCCGCAGGCATTGCAGGCGACACGGGACAATGCCGGGCGCAACGGGATGGGGCAGAAAGTGAATGTAATGTTTCCCGATGCACTGGATGCCCGGCCGGTTGATCTCGTCATCGCCAATATACTCGCCAACCCGTTAATCGAACTCGCAGGTACCCTGGCCGGTCATGTCTCCCCGGGGGGGCATATCGTGTTGACGGGGGTCCTTGCGGAACAGGCTAACGACGTCATGACGGCCTACCGGCCGTGGTTTGGATTTCGCGAGCCCGTAGAACGTGAAGGATGGGTGTTGCTGGAGGGGGTGAAGAGAAGTGAGAAGTAAGAAGTGAGAAGTAAAAAACCAGTAATGGCCACGGAATCCACGGAAATATTTAAAAAATATTCACGTAGGGTGCGCCGTGCGCACCGGGGGTAAAGGGAATCACCGCAGAGACGCGCGACTGCATGGAGAAGGTGAGACCGGGAACCGGTCGAGAGGCTGGCCTGGGGCCATGCAGGAGGTAGGGCACCAAGAGTAGGCGCTTTAGGCAATGCAGGGAGCAAATGCCGGAAGGGCGCAGAGAAAATTATTGATTTGAAACCTGCAGGTGCGAATTCATTCGCGCATGAATTGTGTATTTCAATACATCGCAACCGCGGCGTAAACTATTTACGCGCCCCAGGGCGCTACTACCCATCCATGCATCAGCACCCAACCGGGTTGCTCACTTCTCACTTTTTACTTCATTACTTTCTATTTTTCCGTGTATTTCCGTGCGCTTCCGTGGCCATTATCTCGGTGCGCACGGCGCACCCTACGAGTGACGTATTATATTCTTCCGTGGATTCAGTGGATTCCGTGGCCATAAAAAAGCACCTTTTACCTTTCCCGTAGCGAACGGGTAGACTAGCCGCCATGTATACCTTTTGCCCGACTTGCTCGACGGTGTTCGCCATCAAGGCCGAACATCTGCTGGCGGCCGGTGGACGCGTGCGCTGCGGGGAGTGTGGCCAGGTCTTTCGTGCGTTTGATTATGTGTATGAGGATCTGGCGACGGTTCAGTCGGCGCTTGCCGGGCATCTTGCCTCGCAAGCGGTTCAACACGTAGATGAACGCCAGGTTGGCTCTGGCAATGCTGGCGGCGATGTCGAGGCGGATGACGGGCATGATGTCCTCTATGACACCAGCACCGCTGGTATGTTGATGCAACCGGAGTTTTCCGGTGCCTGGTCAGGGAGATCTCATGCCGGGCGAAATGCCGCCAAGGGGGCCATCATCGGTGCGCTGCTGTTGCTGCTGGGAGTGCAATGGCTGTACTTCAATCGCACCGGACTTGCGGCGCAGAATGACTGGCGTCCCGGACTGGAAAGCCTCTGTTCCCTCCTGCGCTGTGAGCTGCCCCTGCGAGTCGACCTCTCCCGCATCGAACTGGTCAACCGCGATGTCCGCAAGCATCCCCGGGTCGCGGGCGCCTTGCTGATCAACGCCACCCTGGTCAACCGCGCCGATTTTTCCCAGCCTTATCCGACTCTTGAAGTCACCTTCTCGAATTCCTCCGGGGCGCCCATCGCGGCGCGCCGTTTCGATCCCGCCGAATACCTCGGTGAACAGGTCGATATCACGGCGGGCATGCCGAAGGATGCGCCGCTGCAAGTGGTGCTGGAGATCGAGGATCCGGGCGAGGACGCGGTTTCCTTCCAGTTCGAATTTCTCTGATTTTCAAGTCCTTCCGCGCGGCGTTTCCCACTACTTTATCCGGGCCGTCGATGCGAGTATCATTCGGCGTCCTTCACTCCCGGAATACTTCAGAACAGACACAAATCCGGTGCGAATTGGCCCCTACACACTCGCCAGCAACGTGATACTTGCCCCCATGGCAGGCGTCACTGACCGTCCATTTCGGCAGCTATGCCGTGCGCTGGGAGCCGGTCTCGCCGTCTCCGAGATGGTTTCCTCAAATGCGCTCGTGTGGGGCAGCGAGAAGACGCGGCGCCGCATTGACCATGCCGGTGAGGACGAACCCGTATCCGTGCAGATCGCCGGCGCCGATCCGGCCATGATGGCGAGTGCCGCCCGTTTCAACGCCGCGCAGGGTGCACAGATCATCGACATCAACATGGGGTGTCCGGCAAAGAAAGTCTGCAACGTCATGGCGGGTTCCGCCCTGCTGCAGGACGAGGCGCTGGTCGGCCGCATTCTCGATGCCGTGGTCGCAGCTGTCGATGTCCCGGTTACCCTGAAGATCCGCACCGGCTGGGATCCGGCGCACCGCAACGCCCAGCGCATCGCCGCCATCGCCGAACAGGCCGGCATCCAGGCGCTGGCCGTGCACGGGCGTACCCGGGCCTGTGGTTACCGGGGGGAAGCCGAACACGAAACGGTGCGCGCCATCAAGGCCGCGGTGTCGATACCCGTCATTGCCAACGGCGACATCACCTCACCACGGAAGGCAGCCGAAGTCCTGCGCTACACACAGGCCGATGCCGTCATGATAGGACGCGCCGCACAGGGCCGGCCGTGGCTGTTTCGCGAGATCATCCATTACCTGGCTACGGGCGAGTCGCTGCCGTCACCGGCGCTTGCCGAGATCGGCCGCATCCTCACCGGGCACATCAACACGCTCTACGATTTTTACGGCGAATACACCGGTGTGCGCGTCGCACGCAAGCACATCGCCTGGTACAGCAAGGGCCAGCCGGGTGGCAACCGCTTCCGTCAGCAGATTAACCAGGCGGAGTCGCCCGAGGAACAGCTGCGTCATGTCAGGGACTATTTCACGATGTTGATCGAGCAGAAGGCATTGGCCGCATGATGACGTTGATGGCAAAACGCGAGCGGCGCAAGCAACCGATCCGGCGCAGCGTGCAGTCGGCGCTCGAGCTTTTCCTGGATGATCTGAACGGCCACCAGGTCAATGACCTGTATCACATGGTGCTGGGGGAGGTTGAACCGGCGTTGCTGAACGTCGTCATGCAGCACGTGGACGGCAACCAGTCCCAGGCCGCGGAAATGCTGGGGATCACCCGCGCGACCCTGCGCAAGAAACTCAAGCAATACGGGCTGGAACAGTAGTTTCACATATTCTTGATCGGCGCGGGAAATTGCCTTGAATTATTTTTGTCCTTCAGAGTATCCAAGAGACCCCCCTCTCCCTACGTGAGGATGTTGTAAAACAATGTAGGGTGCGCCGGGCGCACCATGAATCAACCGTTTGCATGTTTTCTCGGGTGCGCACGGCGCACCCTACGGTATTACGAACACCTTTTGCCACACCCTCTTTCGGGAGATGGTACGTCCTGATCGAACGTTGTTGTGAAGCACTGCAGCGATAGCATCTGGAAAGAGCATTTTATCAGGCAGTCATTCGCCAATTATCAAACAACATGACTCGACATATGAACAAAATACAAAGAGCGCTGATCAGCGTATCGGACAAAAGCGGCGTTACCGAATTCGCGCAAGGACTGAGCGCGCTGGGCATCGAGATCCTGTCCACCGGCGGGACCGCGCGCCTGCTCGCGGATGCCGGCATACCCGTGGTCGAGGTCTCCGATTACACCGGTTTCCCGGAGATGATGGACGGGCGCGTCAAGACGCTGCACCCGAAGGTGCATGGCGGCATCCTTGCCCGCCGTGGACTCGACGAGGCGGTCATGGCGAAAAACGGGATTGCGCCGATCGACCTGGTCGTGGTCAATCTTTATCCCTTCGAACAGACCGTGGCGCGCGCGGACTGCGACTTGGCGACGGCGATCGAGACTATCGATATCGGCGGACCCACCCTGCTGCGCGCCGCAGCCAAGAACCATGCCGCCGTCACCGTGCTCGTTGACAGTGCCGACTACGCTCCGGTGCTGGCGGAACTGCGGCAGCATGGCGGCACCGTCACGGATGCCACCCGCTTCGCCCTCGCGGTCAAGACCTTCGAGCATACGGCCCGCTATGACGGGGCTATCGCAAATTATCTGGGCGGGATCACTCCCGCCGGGGAGCACGCCCCCTTCCCGCACACTCTGAATTTCCAGTTTCGTCGGGCGCAGACGATGCGCTACGGGGAAAATCCGCACCAGCGCGCGGCCTTCTATGTCGAGCAGGCGCCCGCCGAAGCCTCGGTCGCGACCGCGCGGCAGTTACAGGGCAAGGAATTATCCTATAACAACGTAGCGGACACCGA
>JAHKKL010000150.1 GCA_020027635.1 Gammaproteobacteria bacterium | reverse complement strand
CTCCTCGCCCCAGGGAAACCAGTCGACCGGATTGTCCGCGTGCAGGCGCAGGTAGGGGCTCGATTCCTGCGCGAGCCGCCAGCCGCCGCTGCGCTCCATGTTGGTGGCACCGTCGGGCGCGGCCGTGGTGAAACACAGCAGCGCCAGCACGGCGGCTCGCGGCCAGTGAGCAAACCGGCTATTTATCAAGATTTTCTTTGCGATCTTTGCGCCTCTGCGGTGAATCAGGGTGTTCTAACGCCGGAAAAACAGGTTGACGAGGATCGTCAACACCACGCTGACGATAATCATCGAGGTGACCGGGAAGATGAACGTGCCGTGCTCCCGCTCGATGCGGATGTCACCCGGCAGGTGACCGAACCAGGCGAGCCAGCCCGGCGCGAAGCTGAGCACCAGGCCGAGCACGACCAGCACAAGACCAAGCAGGAGGATCAGTTTTCCCAGGGCCATGGCGCCGGCCTGCGCGGTGATTCACCGACGGTGATCGGGTTCACGCCCGGCCTTCCGCCCGGCATTGTTTCAGGAACGCCGGCAGGTGCTCCACCTCGAAGTCTTCCTTGCTCCAGGGCGCCGGCGTGAGCTGATCGCGCAGGGCGTCCTTGATCGCGTAGGTCCAGGCCTGCAGCGGATTGCCTTCGGTATCCGTCACGCAGACCCGCACCCGCTCGTAGAGGTCGCCCTCGAAGCGGTCCAGTTTTTTGAAGTGGACCTCGCCGATGCCGGTATACACGACACCCTCGACACTGGCGTCGCGTTCAGGGGTGATGCCGGGATAGACCTTCCCCTTGACGGTGTAACAGGCGTAATCGTCCAGGATGGCCTTGTCGCCCTCCAGGTGGCAGCCCGTCACCGCCAGCAGGACCTCGGGAAACTGCAGGGTACCGTAGGAGAAGAGACGCATCGTGTGATCGATTTCCAGGTTGACCGGAGAGTGACAGCCGGTATGTCGGGCATTATCCGGATTGCTCCGGGCGACTGTCCAGCCCCAGCACGGCACGCGCATTCGCGCTGGTCTGGCGGGCCAGGTCCTCCCGGCTCTCCCCGCGCGCCTCGGCGAGCGCCGCCAGGCAGTGGGGAAGATACTCCGGACTGTTGCGCATCCCCCGGTGCTGGGCCACGGTCAGGTCCGGCGCATCCGTCTCCAGCACGATGGCCTCCAGCGGCAGCTGCCGCGCGAGCTCGCGCAGGCGCCGGGAACGCTCGTAGGTCAGCATGCCGCCGAATCCCAGCTTGAAGCCGAGATCGCTATACTGCCGCGCCTGCTGCAGGCTGCCGTTGTAGGCGTGGGCGATGCCGCCCGGCACGCGGATGCGCCTGAGCGTGGCGAGCACCGGGTCATGCGCCTTGCGCACATGCAGGATGACGGGCAGCCCCGCGTCCCGCGCCATTTCGAGCTGGGCCTCGAACAGCGTCTGCTGGCGCTGCCGGTCCAGCCCGGTGACATAGTAGTCCAGCCCGATTTCGCCGACGGCCACGGGCCGGCGCTCGGCCAGGAACTTCTCCAGCGCCGCGAGGTCACCCTTCTGATGCCGCTCGAGATAGACCGGGTGCAGGCCGAGCGCGGGATAGAGATCCGGTTCGCCGGCACAGAACCGCCACAAGTAATCCCAGCCCGGCGCCATCACCCCCGGAACGACGATCGCCGTCACCCCGTTGGCGCGTGAACGCTCCAGCACCGCCTGCCGGTCCGGGTCGAACTCCGCGACATCGAGGTGGCAATGGGTATCGATGAGCTCCACGGGCGGGATTGTATGACGATGGCGCGCTCAAACCCAGCCGTTTTCTGGTATGTTCTGCGCCTGCGGCAATTCGGCTTGATCGATCGCATGAACGCAACGGAACGGGAACAATGCAACGCCGCGGCGGACCTGGAACGCCGTTTCGGCGGCGTCCGCCGCCTCTACGGGGAGCGCGCCCTGGAACGGTTCCGGGAGGCGCACGTCTGCGTCATCGGCATCGGCGGCGTCGGTTCCTGGGCGGCCGAGGCGCTGGCCCGCACCGCCGTCGGCGGCCTCACGCTGGTCGACCTCGACCACGTCGCCGAATCCAACATCAACCGCCAGCTGCACGCCCTGACCGGCACGCTCGGCATGGCCAAGGTGCAGGTCATGGCGGCGCGCATCCGGCAGATCAACCCCGACTGTCACGTCACGGCCATCGAGGACTTCCTCACTCTCGAGAACCTCGCGACCCTGCTGCAACCGGACTACGACCATGTCATCGACTGCATCGACGGCTTCCGCATCAAGGCCGCGCTGATCGCCCATTGCCGGCGCCGCCGCATCCGGCTGGTCACGGTCGGCGGCGCCGGCGGACAGACGGATCCGACGCGGGTGCGGGTCGCCGACCTGAGCCGTACCGAACACGACGCCCTGTTCTCCAAGACCCGCAAGCTGCTGCGCCAGGACTACGGTTTCCCGAAAAACCTGAAACGCCGCTTCGACGTTCCCTGTGTCTACTCCGACGAGCAGCCGCTGTTTCCCGCCGGAGACGGCGGCGTGTGCCATGACAAGCCGCACGGCGAGAACATCGGACGCCTCAATTGTGCCGGCGGACTGGGCTCGTCCATGGCCGTCACTGCCACCTTCGGCCTGGTGGCCGCGGCGCACGCGCTGAAAAAACTGGCGGCGGGATGAAATCGCCGTTGCCGATCCGCGACATGGCCAGACGGCACAGGGTCCTTATAGAATGCCGGTCAACCGCCGCGGGTCGGCGGATCGTGGACGCGCTGCCGGGCAAGGGGTCGGGGCTGACGCGATCCGCTCATCGTCAATCACAGCCGCCGATTACCGTGCATAGCAACGTTACCAGACGCCGTTTCATCGCCGCGATTCTCGGTGCCGGTCTGCTCACCCGGGTCGGGACAGGCGCGGGCCAGACGCCCGTATCCACGCGGCAGTTGATCGCGATCATGAACAGACTGGCACCCGCGATCGAGGCGCTCGCGGCCCGCACCATGCCCCCCGACTGGCAGCTGCTGCACGCCTGCCTCTACTACGCCCTGGCCGGGCAATATTTGCTCGCCCGGCGGGGCATCCTCACGCACCTGGAAGGCGGAGCTGTTCTCTACTACCCGGATACTCCCCTTCAACACCGCATCAAACCCCACGTGTGGCTGGCGACCGACGCGCACGTGATCGACTGCTCGGCCCTGTCGCGCTGGGGATATATCGCGGTCATTCCCGTGCAACGGGTCGCCCGCCACCCCGAGGAGGTCATCCCGGGCGTGACCCGGCTACTGATACTCGAGCAGCGCGATGACGCGCAATTCCTGGATTACGTCGCCGGCCACCGCGCCCGCTTCGAGCACGCCCTGAGAGGAACGGTACCAGGCAATGAATGACTGGAACGAGAAAGTCAGGGATGCCATGAAACGGCGCGGCATGACCAACCTGCAGCTTGCCAGGGAACTGGGCGTCAACCAGGCCACTGTCGGCCGGTGGCTGAGCGGCCGCAGCACCCCCGGTGCCGGGACCATCCACCACATCGGCAGGGTCCTGGGCATCAGGCTGACCGATGCCGCCAGCGCCGAGGCCGGCGAGGCTCAGGAAACCGAGCTGCTCAATGCCTTCCGCCGCATGACGGCGGCGGAGCGTACCTTGCTGCTGCACTGTCTGCGCGACAGGGAGCACCGAGGCTACAACGAGCCGGAAGACACCGACGGCTGAGGCGCGAGATGACCGCATGGTGAAGATCGGCCTGCTACTGATGATCCTGGCGTTGATCGCCGGCATCGTTTGGCAACTGCGTGCCGGTCGCCGCCGACGACCGCGCACCCGCATTCCGCCGATGCAAGCCATCCGCAATGGTCCGGCCGGACAGCTGGAATCGCTGTGTGGAAACCGGAATTATTGGGGCGTGGAAATTCGCTCGGGCATCTGCAAGGCATCAAAGGCATTGGCGGGCAGACAGTTTCCTTTCCCAGAAGCCCCCTCCCTGCCGCTTGCCGAATGTGACGCAAGCCTCTGCACCTGCACCTACCTGGGACTGTGGGAACGCCGCAAATGGCATCGACGCACGCAGACCGATCGCAGAAAAGCGATCCGTTACCTCCAGAATAACCTGGACCGGCGCTGCCACAGGGAGCGCCGCAAGGTGGACGTCTGGCGCAACCTGAGGCGGTAGCGGCGATGCGTCGGCTGACCAGCGGAAAACACGATCGGCTGCCCAAGGGGTCGGAAATGCGGTGACATGTCGAGTCAAGGGGATAAAAAAATCCCCGGTCAAAATAGCCGGGGATGAATTTACGGAGACGAATACGGTGGTATTCGTTGATTCCTTTTTACCCGATGCTGACCCACGGCTGACTCACGGATTCGATTTCCAGCAACACGCACCGTATTGAAGAGGATTTCCCGCCTGTCGGTAGCCAGGGTGATGATTTCGCGCATCGGTCTATAGTACCCGAGGCGTGATGTCCGATGCGCCCGGGAAAACCCGCACCCGGATCCGCCTCAACTCAGGGATTGAATCCGTCGGGTGATGCCAGCCAGGCGAGTTCATCGGACGTGCTCTCGCGACCGAGTATGGTATTGCGATGCGGGAAACGTCCGAAGCGCCGGACGATGCCGCGATGGTGTGTGGCCCATTTGAGGTTGTCCGTGAGTCCCGCCCGCTCGAACAACTCGACCGAGCGATCCTGGTCGGTCAGCGCTTCGCTGTGCATATACGGCAGGTAGAGGAAGACCTTGTGGCTACCGGGCAGGAACCGGTCGAGCCCGCGCGCGATGGCGCGTCCCGCGACCTCGCGCGACTGCGCCTCGGTGCTGAAACTCTCGGGCTGGCCGCGGAACATGTTGAGCGGCATCTGGTCGAGCAGCAGCACGAGGGCTAGCGCGCCCTCCGGCGTCTGCTCCCAGGCGGCCAGCCGGCCGTCACGCGCCTGTTCCCACAGGGCTTCGAATCTTGCCCTGAGTTCCCGGTCATACTCGGGCGTCGAATTGAACCAGCGCTCCCGGGATGTCGCGGAGAACCAGAATTCGATGATCTCACCCGGGCTCATCGAATGACATGCCATGCGCGCTCATCAGGAGGAAGGCGGCCGGTGATCCGCGCCATGATCCAGGTTCCGTCCCGGGCGGCGCGGCATCTGTTACCGGCCCGTACCGGGACAGCCTGTTACAGGGAGAACCCGTCGCTTACATCACGCTGCCGAAGCTGGCGTTCTCGCTGCCGACCGGTGGTACGAGACCCGCAATCCGGCAACCCTGGGCGACCGGCCCGCGGGGGAACAG
>JAHKKL010000149.1 GCA_020027635.1 Gammaproteobacteria bacterium | reverse complement strand
TGGTGGCGACCGACGGGGTGTTCAGCATGGACGGCGACCTCGCGCCGCTGCCAGGACTGGCGCGGCTGGCGTCCGCGCACGGGGCCTGGCTGCTGGTGGACGATGCGCACGGCCTCGGCGTGATAGGTCCCGGAGGCCGGGGCACGCTGGCGCACTACGGTATCGATCATGCCCAGGCGCCCATCCTGATGGGTACCCTGGGCAAGGCCTTCGGGACCTTCGGCGCCTTCGTCGCCGGCAGCGAGGCACTGGTGGAAACGCTGATCCAGGAGGCGCGGACCTACATCTACACCACGGCGCCGCCGCCGGCTGTCGCCGCGGCCACGCGCGCCGCGCTGCGGCTGGTGCGGGAGCAGGACTGGCGCCGCGATCACCTGCAGGCGCTGGTGCGACGCTTCCGGCAGGGCGCGGCGCAACTTGGACTGGCACTGGCCGATTCGTCCACGCCGATCCAGCCCCTGATCGTGGGGGGGGCGGCCGCGGCGCTGCGTCTGAGTGAAGCCCTGCGCGCGCACGGGATCCTGATCGGCGCCATCCGCCCGCCCACAGTCCCGCCGGGATCGGCGCGCCTGCGCATCACCTTCTCGGCGGCGCACAGTGCGGCGCAGGTCGATCGGCTGCTCGACGCGCTGGAACAACTGCTTCCGCTGCACACGGCGGAGTCTCCGCAGGATTGATCGATGACGCTTTATACAGAATCAACCGGCAGCGGCCCCGATCTGGTGCTGGTCCACGGCTGGGGACTTAACGGCGGTGTCTGGGATACGCTGGCACCGCTGCTGGAACCTGACTTCCGGGTGACCCGCGTGGACCTGCCGGGCCATGGCCGCAGTGCCTGGCAGGCGGATGAGGGTCTGGACGGCCTGGCGCGAGCGGTGCTGGAGAGCGTGCCGGAACGGGCGGCCTGGCTCGGCTGGTCGCTGGGCGGATTAGTGGCCGCCCGGGCGGCGCTAGCCTCGCCGGCGCGCATCGAGCGGCTGGTGCTGGTTGCCGCCACACCGAGTTTCGTGTGCCGGCCGGGCTGGCCGGCGGCGATGGCGCCCGGGTTGCTCGAGGTCTTTGCCGACGATCTGCGGCGGGATTACCGGCGCACGCTGCAGCGCTTCCTCGCGCTGCAGGTGCGCGGCAGCGACGCCGCGGAGGTCGTGCTGCGGGAACTGCGCGCCCGGTTGCTGCAGCACGGGCAGCCGGTGCCCGAAGCCCTGCTCGCCGGTCTTGACATCCTGCGCACCGCTGACCTGCGCGCGCGCTTCGCCGAGATTGCCTGCCCCGCGCTGTTGCTCATGGGCGCACGCGACACCCTGGCGCCGGCGGCGGCCGCGCCGCCGGCGGCCGGTCTGCTGCCGGATGCGCGGGTCGAACTCATCGCCGGTGCCGGTCATGCGCCGTTTCTCGCCCGACCGGCGGCGGTGGCCGGGATCGTCGGTAATTTTCTGCAGCCGATGCGGACGGGTCATGCGGGTGAGATCCATGCCGGTTGACGGCGCCGCCTACCGGGTGGACAAGCGGCAGGCGCGGCTCGCCTTCGAGCGGGCGGCGCCGACCTACGATGCCGCCGCGGCGCTGCAGCAGGAAATCGGGCGCCGCCTGATTGAACGCCTGGACCTGATTCGCCTGCGGCCCGCCCGCATCCTCGACCTCGGCGCCGGTACCGGAGAATTCAGCCGGGCGCTCCTGCGGCGCTACCGCAAGGCCGATGTCATCGCCCTGGATATGGCGCTGAACATGCTGCGCCGCACGCGCCGCCGCGGCGGCTGGTTCCGCCGGCCGGGCTGCGTCTGCGGGGATGCCGAGCGGCTGCCCTTTGCCGCCGACAGCTTCCAGTTCATCTTTTCCAACCTGATGCTGCAGTGGTGCCAGGACATCGAGCCGGTGTTCACGGAACTGCTCCGCGTGCTGGCGCCGGGCGGCTTGCTGATGTTTACCACCTTCGGACCCGACACCCTGATGGAGCTGCGCGCGAGCTGGGAGGCCGTGGATGGCTATACCCATGTCAACCGCTTCATCGACATGCATGACATCGGCGATGCCTTGGTGCGCACCCGCTGGGCGGAGCCGGTAATGGACGCGGAGCGCATCACCGTGACCTATCGCGAGGCACGCATCCTGATGCAGGACCTCAAGCATCTCGGCGCCCACAACATCACCGCCGGGCGCCCGCGCGGCCTGACCGGGAGGCAGCGCCTGCAGCGGGTGCTGCAGGCCTACGAAACCTACCGCCGCGACGGCGTCCTCCCGGCCAGCTACGAGGTGGTCTACGGGCATGCGTGGTCGCCGCCCGACAAGCACACCCGTGGCGGGGTCGAGGTGCGGCTGGGTGTTCCGCGCACGCGGGGCGGGGGGCATGGCTAGCATCCCCGCCGGCTACTTCGTTACCGGCACGGACACCGGGGTGGGCAAGACCGTGGTGACGCTCGGCCTGATGCGGCGGTTGCAGGACCGGGGCCGCCGGGTCGTCGCCATGAAGCCGGTGGCCTCGGGCTGCCAGCGTACAGCGCAGGGATTGCGCCATGCCGATGCCCTGCTGTTGCAGCGGCAGTCCAGCCTGCCGCTGGAGTACCACGAGGTGAATCCCTATGCCTTCGAGCCGGCCATTGCCCCGCATCTGGCGGCGGCCGAGGCGGGTGCCCGGATTGGGCTTGCCGCGATCAAGGCGGGCTTCGAACGGCTCGCGGCGCGGGCGGATCAGGTCTGCGTGGAGGGCATCGGTGGCTGGCTGGTCCCTTTGAACGAATCGCAGACCGTGGCCGACCTGGCGGCGGCGCTGGGACTGGGAGTCATCCTGGTCGTGGGAATACGCCTCGGCTGTCTGAATCACGCGCTGCTGACGCAGGCGGCCATCGCCGACGCGGGATTGCAGCTCGCCGGCTGGGTCGCCAATCACGCGCCGCCCGGCTGCGAGCGGGCCGGCGAGAACATCGATGCCCTTCGATCGAGGCTGGCCGCTCCCCTGCTGGGCACGGTTCCGTTCCTGCCCGTATATTCCGCCGCTGCCGTCGCCGCCTGTCTTGATCCTGATGCACGGCTCCCCTGATTGAGGCCACGGTTCGAGTCGTTGTGTCCGCGGAAATTCTCATTTAAAATCCCGTCCTTTTGACTGGCATGCCCGACCGGCGTTCGGCCGGTGGCGGGGTTACGCGACAGTTGCGGCCCTACCGTTCATGCAGTAGCATGCCCGGTCTGTTTACAGGGCGTGCCAGTCGCATCCGGCACTAGAAAATTCCGTGTTCGAATTGGTATGTGATCCGGCAGGTTCGGATTGTCGCTGGATCATCCGTCCGAACCAGTCCCTGTCCTGGCGCGGGGTACTGAGGGTGTATGCGGTGGTCGCCTTGTGCCTGCTGGGCATCTCCGTGGCGTTCGCACTGCACGGTTTCTGGCCGGTTCTGCCCTTTGCCGGTCTCGAATTGCTGGCGCTGGGAGCGGCGTTCTACCTGTGCCTGTTGCGCAGCCAGTGGCGTGAACTCGTCACGATAGGCGCGGATGTCATCAGGGTGGAGAAGGGACGACGGCAGGCCGAGGAACGCTGGGAATGCCCGAGTGTCTGGGCCCGGGTGCTGCTCGAAAGGTCGCCCATTGCCTGGTATCCGAGCCGTCTGATGATTGCCTATCAGGGGCGTCGGGTGGAGATCGGCAGTTTTCTGAACGAAGACGAGCGTGCCGCGCTGGCGGATGCACTGAGGCGGAGTATCCGGGAACGGCTGGACGAGGCGTGGCGCCACCAATAGTTTTTTTAGAATCAAAATCGTTAGGGAGATTGATGCATGTTTGCCAAGAAGCTACGACGTGCCCTGTGCGGACTGTGGGGGGCGGTTATCCTGCTCGGCGCAGGCAATACCTTTGCAGGATTTAAGGATCTGAACCTCACACCCGGCGCCACGGATATCAGCCACAAGGTCTATGACCTGCACATGCTGATCTTCGAGATCTGTGTGGTCATCTGCGTCGGCGTTTTCGCCGTGCTGATTTACTCCATCATCAATCACCGCAAATCCAAGGGCGCCAAGCCGGCCAGCTTCCACGAGAGCACCACGGTCGAAATCATCTGGACCACCATTCCCTTCCTGATTCTGGTGGGCATGGCGATACCGGCGACCAAGACGCTGCTGGCGCTGGAAGACACCCGTGACTCCGACATGTCCATCAAGGTCACCGGCTACCAGTGGAAATGGAAATACGATTACCTCAACGAGGACATCAGCTTCTTCAGCTCCCTGACCACCCCGCGCGAGCAGATCGAGAACCACGCCGAAAAGGGCGAGAACTACCTGGTCGAGGTGGACAACCCGATCGTGGTGCCGATCAACAAAAAGATCCGCTTCCTGATCACTTCCAACGATGTGATCCATTCCTGGTGGGTGCCGGCGCTCGGCTGGAAGCAGGATGCCATCCCCGGGTTCATCAACGACGCCTGGACCGAACTGAAGGAGCCGGGTCTCTACCGCGGCAAGTGCGCGGAACTGTGCGGCAAGGACCACGGCTTCATGCCGATCGTGCTGATCGCCAAGACGGAAGAGGATTACCAGGCCTGGGTCAAGGATCAGAAGGCCGGCGCGGCGGCCGCCGCGGCCGCTTCCACCCAGACACTGACCAAGAATGAATTGATGGAGAAGGGCGAGAAGGTCTACGGCACCATCTGCGCCGCCTGCCACCAGGCCAACGGCCAGGGTATCCCGGGCGTATTCCCCGCGATGGCGGGCAGCAAGATCGCCACCGGCGACCGCGCCGCCCACCTCAACATCGTGCTGCACGGCAAGACCGGTACGGCGATGCAGGCCTTCGGTGAACAGCTCAATGCGGTGGATCTCGCCGCGGTCATCACCTTCGAGCGCAACGCTTTCGGCAACAATACCGGTGATGTGGTCCAGCCGTCCGATATCGCGGCGGCCAAGTAAGCAATTCAGGAATTCAGGAATTCAAGTGGAGGTATGACACAATGAGTACGGCAACCACACACGCTGCGCATCATGACCACCCGACCGGCCTGAAGCGCTGGTTGTTCACCACCAACCACAAGGACATCGGTACCCTCTACCTGTGGTTCTCCTTCACCATGCTGCTGGTCGGCGGCGCCATGGCCATGGTGATCCGCGCCGAGCTGTTCCAGCCTGGACTGCAGCTCGTCGACCCGCATTTCTTCAACACCATGACCACCATGCACGGCCTGATCATGGTGTTCGGCGCCATCATGCCGGGCATGGTGGGTCTCGCCAACTGGCTGATCCCGATGATGATCGGCGCGCCCGACATGGCCCTGCCGCGC